>NZ_JBEOZU010000002.1:186249-213579 GCF_040298185.1 Streptomyces sp. NPDC001634
TCGCCCCCGGGGGGCCCGCGGGGCCCGGGGGGCCCCCCCGGGGGGGCGGCGCGCGGCCCCTACTGCTACGGCGGGGCGGGGGGGGCGCCTCCCGCCCCCCCGCCCCTTCTCCTGCGGGGTGTCTCAGGCCAGCAGTTCCACCTCCGCCAGGGTCGACTCCGTGGTCAGGACCAGGCGGTAGTGCGCGTACGCGCCGGGGTGCGGGATGGAGAACGCCCTCGTCTGCCGGTCCCAGGCGAAGGACTCGTCCGAGCGTTCGTCCACGGTCGTCCAGTCCGTGCCGTCCTGGGAGGCCTGAAGCGTCCAGCCCGTGGGGGCCTTCGTGTGGTCCGCCGGGGACGTCAGGGTGTACTGGACCGCCTTGGTGGACTCCGTCACCGGCAGGTCAACGCTCGTCACGGTCGTCTCCGTCGTCGAGGTGTCGTCGAAGAGCGCACCGTCACCCTTGAGCACGTCCACGCGCGGCGACGGCACCTTGTCGTCCTGTGTGATCGACACCGGCGCCGCGTTCCTGCCGGTGCCCCAGGACGACGGCTGCGGACCCATGTCGAAGTCCAGCACCCCGCCCCGGGCGATCAGCGCATGCGGCAGTGACGTCGACGTCCAGGCCTTGCCGTTGACCCTCAGGCCCTGGATGTACACGTTCTTCGCGCTGTTCCTCGGGGCCTTGATGACGAGTTCCCTGCCGTTCTCCAGGTGCACCGTCGCCTTGGTGAACAGCGGCGACCCGACGGCGTACTCACCGCTGCCCATCACCAGCGGATAGAAGCCCAGCGCCGAGAACACGTACCACGCCGACTGCTCGCCGTTGTCCTCGTCGCCGTGGTAGCCCTGCCCGATCTCGCTGCCGGTGTACAGACGGGAGAGGACCTCGCGGACGTTCGCCTGCGCCTTCCACGGCTGTCCGGCCGCGTCGTACATGTAGATCACGTGGTGCGCCGGCTGGTTGGAGTGCCCGTACATGCCCATCCGTACGTCTCGCGCCTCCGTCATCTCGTGGATGATGCCGCCGTAGGAGCCCACGAACTGTGACGATGCCGTCTCCGGTGTCGCGAAGTACTCGTCCAGCTTGTCCGCCAGCTTGGCGCGGCCGCCGTACAGGTTCGCCAGACCCCGGCTGTCCTGCGGGACCGTGAAGGCGTAGCCCCAGCCGTTCGTCTCCGTGTAGTCGTAACCCCACACGCGCGGGTCGTACTTCGACGGGTCCAGCCGCCAGTCGCCCCGTACGTCACGGCCCTGGAAGAAGCCCACCTTCGTGTCGAAGAGGTCGACGTAGTCCCGGGCGCGGTTGAGGAAGTACGCCGACTCCTCCTCGTAGCGCTTCTTGCCGGTCTTCTCGTACAGCTCCTGCCCCATCTTCGCGATGCCGTAGTCGTTGACGTAGCCCTCCATCGCCCACGACAGGCCCTCCCTGGTGTCGGTGCTCGTGTAGCCGAGGAACGGCGAGGTCGCCATGCCCTTGCGGCCGACCCCGGACGAGGGCGGATCGACCGTGGCGTTCTTCACCGCCGCGTCGTAGGCGGCCTCCGCGTCGAACTTCACGCCCTTCACATAGGCGTCCGCGAACGCCACGTCCGACGAGGTGCCCGTCATCAGGTCCGCGTAGCCGGGCGAGGACCACCGCGAGGTCCAGCCGCCGTCCTTGTACTGCTGCACGAAACCGTCGACCAGTTCACCCGCCTGCCTCGGGGTGAGGAAGGAGTACGCGGGCCAGGTCGTACGGTATGTGTCCCAGAAGCCGTTGTTGACGTACACCTTGCCGTCGACGATCTTCGCCCCGGTGTGTGTGGGGGTGTCCGGACCTGTCATCGGAGAGAAGGGCGACGCGTACTGGTATGCCGAGCCCACCTTCTCGAAGCCCGAGTTGGGGTACAGGTACAGCCGGTAGAGCGAGGAGTACAGCGTCGTGAGCTGGTCGGCCGTCGCTCCCTCGACCTCGATGGTGCCGAGCAGCCTGTCCCACGTCCGCTGCGCGTGCGCCTTCACCTCGTCGAACGACGTCCCGTCCGGGATCTCCTGGCGCAGATTGTCCTTCGCCTGGTCGATGCTGATGAGCGAGGTGGCGAGGCGGAGGGTCACCGTGTGGCCGGCGCCGGGCTTGAAGCGCAGATACCCCTTCACCCCGGACACCGCCGCGTCCGTCACCGGCGCGTCGAACACGCCGTAGACGAACAGCCGTGTCGCCCCCGTCGACAGCCCGGACTTCACGTCCGAGAAGCCGGTGACGATCCCGTTGTCCTTGTCGAGGGTCAGCCCCGCCTGCTCCGTCACGTTGTCGAAGAGCACGCTCGCGTCGTCACCGGGGTAGGTGAACCGCAGCACCGCGGCGTGGTCCGTCGGCGTCATCTCCGCCTTGAGGCCGTTCTCGAAGGTCACGCCGTAGTAGTACGGGCGCGCGACCTCGTTCTGGTGCCGGAACGGCAGAGCACGCGCGCTGCGGCCGGTGTCCGGGGTGCCGGACGCGGCCGATGGCATCACCTGGAACGTCTGCCGGTCACCCATCCATGGACTCGGCTCATGGCTCGCACTGAACGCCTGAATCGTGGGCAGATTGTCCGCATTGTTGGTCCGCGCGTAGTCGTACAGCCAGCTCAGTGAGCTCGCGTTGGTCACCGGCGTCCAGAAGTTGAAGCCATGGGGCAGGGCCGTCGCCGGCAAGTTGTTGCCGCGCGAGAAGGCGCCGCTGGAGTTGGTGCCGCGCGTCGTGACCGCGTAGTCGGACAGATGCGCCCTGGGCTTGTCCGGCGGCACCACCTTCAGGGCCACGTCGTCCAGCCAGCCACGGAACTTCGCGGGCCCCTTGGGTGAGTCGTACGCCACCAGGATCCGGTCCACGGTCTTCCCGGCCGCGACCGAGCCGATCCGGGAGACAACGTTGTTCCACTGGTTGACGTACAGCGCCTTGGACGCGCCCTGACCCTGCGGGGTGAGCGGGAAGCCGTGCTCGTCGAGCGCCCCGAGGTCGCTCAGATAGGTGCCGTCGGTGAAGGCCAGATCGACGGAGACGTTCGTGGCGTCGTAATCACGGTCCTCGCCCGTCATCGACGGGAAGATCCGGTACGACAGCCGGGTGTCCTGCGCGACACCCACGTTCACGTCGAAGACCTTGTTGTACGAGTACGCCCGCCCGTCCGTCTTGTGCGTCCCCGCGTACCGCAGCGCGTGCAGGCCCGTGAAGCCCGCGTCCGCCTTGGCGGTGGGGGAGCCGCTCGGGCCGTGGTCCACCAGCGTGCGCATGTCCCTGGGGGTGGGCTCGGTGCTGTTGCCCGTGGAGAACTGCACGTCGGCGAGTTGCAGGATGTCCGCGCCGTGGTTCTTCGTGATGTCGAGTCGGAAGTGCTCGTACTCGGCCGGCTCGGCGAGATCGAACGATCTCGTCCGGAAGCGTTCGTCGAACGACTCACCGGTGCGCGTGTCGAGGGTCTTCCAGTCCTTGCCGTCCGTGGAGCCCTGAAGGGTCCAGTCGGCCGGGTCCCGCTCCGCATAGTCGTTGGCCGACGTCAGTGCGTACGTCAGCACCTTTTGCGGCGCGTCGAAGTCGAACTCCACCCAGCCCGTGGGCGCGAAGGTCAGCCATTTGGTGCCCGGTTCGCCGTCGACCAGGTTCTCCTTGACCTCGCCGGCACCCGTGTTCTCGGCGCTGGCCCGGACATCGGTGACCTCGTCGGTCACATTGCCCGGAATGCCCGTGGTGTACCCTCCGTCTACCCCGGACGCCCGCTTCGAGCCGTCCGCCGCCGTGTCCACGGTGTTCAGCCACGTCGGTGCCGGATCGCCCGGCTCGAACGAGGAAGTGAACTCCCGGTCGGCGGTCGCCGTTTGGACGGGCAGCGCCACCGCCACGCCCTGGGCCGCCACCAGCAACGCGAAGGCGGCCGTGGTCACGACCGCCGTAGGAGCCCATCTGTGCCGAGATCTGTGCTGCATGCGCGAGCACCCTCCCTGCGCTGTGAAAATATGGACAACGTTGTCAACTTCGCTGCGCAAGGATCAGTAGGCGGTCAAGTGCTCAGTGATGTCAAGGGTGTTGGGTGTGGCATTCGAGCTCAATGCGGTGGATATCCCGTTCGAGAGGCGCACGGGTATTCCGTATTTCCGCGAGGTCTCAACTCGGACAAGCAAACCGTCAACCTTGCATTCGATCTTGCTCCGTCGACGGAGAGTGGACTATACCTGTCGGCGTCCGGGCAGCCGTCACCCTGCCGTACGACGGCTGTGGACAGGCACGACCGGGGAGAATCGAGGGGCGGCGGACCGTTTCGAACACGACCGGCTGCCGTGCCGTCCCACTGAATCCCTCATGCACGAACCCAGCTTCACGATCACTGCGGTGCCGGGAAGGATCCGGTTCACCGCCTGAGTCCTGGAGAAGGCGAGGACTTGAGCATGGGATCCACCGGCGAGAACTCCACCCCCGAAGGCGTCGGCCGTCGCGACCTGATCAAGCGGTCCGCTGCGCTCGGCCTGATCTCCGTCCCCACGATGAGCTTCCTGTCCGCGTGTGCCAGCAGCGGGGGAGGCGGCGGGGAAAAGGCCAAGGCGGGCAAGAAGACCCAGAAGAACCCGCTCGGCGTCAACGACACGGCGCAGATGGAGTTCGTGCTCTTCGACGGCGGCTTCGGCAAGGAGTACGCCGAGGACGCGGTCAAGGTCTACGAGAAGGACTTCCCGAAGGCGAAGGTCAAGTTCTCCGCCACCCAGAAGATCCAGTCCACCCTGCAGCCCCGCTTCAACCAGGGCAACCCGCCGGACCTCATCGACAACTCCGGCGCCGAACAGATGGACATGGGCGTCCTGGTCGGCAAGAACCAGCTCGCCGACCTCACCCCGCTGCTCGACGCCGCCTCGTACGACGACCCGTCGAAGAAGGTCCGCGACACGCTGCGTCCGGGCATCGTCGAGATGGGCCAGTTCGACGGCAAGCCCGTCTGGATCATGTACTACGCCTACACCGTGTACGGCGTCTGGTACTCGCAGAAGCTCCTCGACTCGCTCGACGCGAAGTACCCGGAGACCTGGGACGAGATGCTCGCGGTGTGCGAGAAGGCCAAGAAGAAGGGCGTCGCGGGCTGGACGTACGCGGGCAAATACCCGTACTACATCCCCTTTTCCCTTTATCCGATGATCGGCAAGGTCGGTGGCCGTGAGGTCCTCGACGCCATCGACAACCTGGAGCCGAACGCCTGGAAGCACCCGGCCGTCAAGGCCTGTTTCGACGCGTACTACGAGCTCTACAAGAAGGGCTACATCCTCCAGGGCACGCCGGGTCTCGACCACATCCAGTCGCAGACCGCCTGGGCCAAGGGCAAGGCTCTGTTCATCCCGAACGGCTCGTGGGTGGAGAACGAGTCGGCGAACGTCATCCCGAGCGACTTCAACCTCGCCGTCTCCGCGCCCACCGGCATCGACTCCTCCGACAAGATGCCCTTCGGCACCATCTGGGCCTCCGGTGGTGAGCCCTTCATCGTCCCGGCCAAGGCGAAGAACCCCGAGGGCGGCATGGAGCAGCTGCGCATCATGCTCAGCGAGGCGTCCTCGAAGAACTTCACCACCAAGGTGAAGTCACTGACGGCGTTCAACGGCGGCACCACCGGCATCAGCCTCACCCCGGGCCTCAAGTCCGGTGTGGCCGCGCTGGACAAGGCAGGCAGCAATGTCCTCAACCCGCGTCTGCAGGACTGGTACGTGCAGCTCCAGAAGGAGAAGATCGGTGTGGCCGGTCTCGGCGAGATGATGGCCGGCCGCCTCACCCCGGCCGAGGCCATCAAGAAGATCCAGGGCTTCGCCGACGAGGCCGCCAAGGACACGTCGATCAAGCACTACAAGCACCAGTGAGGGTCCGTCACCAGCGGTGGCGGCGGCCGCATCGGCAGCCGGGGCCGGGGGCCATGCAGCGAGATCGGGGTCGGTAGCAATGCACCATGGCAAATACCGGTTCATCGTGGGGTTCCTGGCGGTCCCCCTCGGGTTGTACGTCCTCTTCGTCGTATGGCCGTTCATCCAGTCCATCTACTACTCGTTCACGGACTGGACCGGGCTGAGCCCCGAATTCAAGATGGTCGGCTTCGACAACTACACGAGGATGTTCCACGACGACATCTTCTGGAAGTCGTTGTGGCACAGCCTGCTGTTCGCGCTGCTGCTTCCGCTGGTGACGATCAGCCTGGCGCTGTTCCTCGCGTTCATGATCAATGTGGGCGGGCGGCGGCGGAAGGGCGGGCCGGCGATCTCCGGCGTCCGAGGCTCGTCCTTCTACAAGATCGTCTACTTCTTCCCGCAGGTGCTCTCGATCGCCATCGTGGCCCTGCTGTTCGCTTTTGCGTACAACCCGGACAGCGGTGCCATCAACTCGCTGCTGCGGGGCATCGGGTTCGACAGCGTCCAGCCTTTGTGGCTGGGCGACCCGAGCCTCGCCCTGTGGTGCGTGATGGCGGTCCTCGTCTGGTCCACGGTCGGCTTCTTCGTGGTCCTCTTCTCCGCCGGCATGGCCTCCATCCCGGCGGACCTGTACGAGGCGGCCCTGCTCGACGGGGCGGGCCGCGCCGCGACCTTCTTCCGGATCACCCTGCCGCTGCTCTGGGACACCGTGCAGTCCGGCTGGGTGTACATGGGCATCCTCGCCCTGGGCGCCGAGTCGTTCGCGGTCGTGCAGATCATGACGACGGGACCGGGCGGTCCCGACTACTCGACCACCGTCATGGTGCTGTACGTCTACCAGAAGGCCTTCCGCGACGGTCAGGCCGCCTACGCAACCACGATCGGTGTCGCCCTGCTCGTCGTCACGCTGTTGTTCGCGGCGATCGTGATGCGGCTGGGCCGGCGCGAGCGGCTGGAGTTCTGAACATGAAGACCACCGAGACCCCTGCCCCGATCCCGGCCGAGTCCGGCGTCGCCGTCACCGGGACCGGCACTCCGGTCGGCGCATCGCCGCGACGGAAGCGGGAGGGCGCCGTCCTCAACGTCTTCTCGCACGGCATGCTCGTCCTGTGGGCGTTCATGGTGGTCATGCCGCTGTTGTGGGCGGTGATGACGTCCTTCAAGGACGACAATTCGATCTTCAGCTCGCCCTGGGCGCTGCCGGACAAACTGCACTTCGACAACTGGGCGCGAGCCTGGACCGACGCCAACATGAGCGACTACTTCCTCAACACCGTCCTGGTGGTGGGCGGTTCGCTCATCGGCACGCTGGTCCTCGGCTCGATGGCCGCCTACGTCCTGGCCCGCTTCGAGTTTCCGGGCAACCGGTTCATCTACTACCTGTTCATCGGCGGCATGAGCTTCCCGATCATGCTCGCGCTGGTCCCGCTGTTCTATGTCGTGAACAACATGGGACTGCTGAATACAATCCACGGACTGATCCTGGTCTACATCGCCTATTCGCTGCCCTTCACGGTCTTCTTCCTGACCGCGTTCTTCCGCTCGCTGCCGACCTCGGTGGCGGAGGCCGCGTTCGTGGACGGGGCCTCGCACACCCGTACGTTCTTCCAGATCATGCTTCCGATGGCGAAGCCGGGTCTGATCAGCGTCGGGATCTTCAATTTCCTGGGCCAGTGGAACCAGTACATGCTCCCGACGGTCCTCAACACCGACCCCGACAAACACGTCCTGACCCAGGGCCTGGTCCAGCTGGCCGCCAGCCAGGGCTACAAGGGCGACTGGTCCGGCCTCTTCGCCGGGCTGGTGATGGCGATGCTCCCGGTGCTGGCGGCGTACATCGTCTTCCAGCGCCAGGTGGTGCAGGGGCTCACCGCGGGGGCCCTGAAGTAGCGATCACATTACGGTCAGTAACCGTACGAGCCGGTACAAATCCGTCCTGTCGGCGTCGCCCCGGTGAATCCGGGGCGACGCCGTCGTGACCGTACGCTCTCGATCCTGTTCTCTCCGGATTCCCGTCAAGGTCTTGACTGCGGTAGCCCGTTCAGCGGAGTTTGGAGTTCACAACTTGTAAGTGACCCGGGTCCCGCGGCTGTGACTCGGGTCACACGGGCGGCATCGTGCCCGCCGGGCTGAGGGCAGGAGTGGATGAGTCGATGGAGACTCCGGGATCGCAGTCGTCGCTGCACCGAGCAAATCTGGAGCGCGTCGTCCGCGCGGTGCGTCTTGCCGGGTCGCTCACGCAGGCCGAGATTGCGAGGACGACCGGCCTGTCCGCGGCGACCGTCTCCAATATCGTTCGGGAGCTGAAGGACGGCGGAACCGTCGAGGTCACGCCCACGTCGGCGGGCGGGCGCAGGGCCCGCAGCGTCTCCCTCAGCGGTGACGCCGGCATCGTCATCGGCGTCGACTTCGGGCACACCCATTTGCGCGTCGCGGTCGGAAACCTCGCCCACCAGGTGCTCGCCGAGGAGTCCGAGCCGCTGGATGTGGACGCCTCTGCCGCGCAGGGCTTCGACCGGGCGGAAGAGCTGGTGGGCAGGCTGATCGAGGCGACCGGGGTGGACCGGTCGAAGATCGCCGGTGTGGGTGTCGGCGTGCCCGGACCCATCGATGTCGAGTCGGGCACGCTCGGCTCCACCGCGATCCTGCCGGGATGGACCGGTGCCAGACCCGCCGAGGAGCTGCGGGGGCGGCTCGGCGTGCCGGTGTACGTGGACAACGACGCCAACCTCGGCGCCCTCGGTGAGCTGGTCTGGGGCAGCGGCCGGGGGGTGCGTGATCTTGCTTACATCAAGGTCGCCAGCGGTGTCGGCGCCGGCCTGGTGATCAACGGGAGGATCTACCGCGGCCCCGGTGGCACGGCGGGGGAGATCGGGCACATCACCCTCGACGAGTCGGGCCCCGTGTGCCGCTGCGGAAACCGGGGCTGCCTGGAGACCTTCGCGGCCGCGCGCTATGTGCTTCCGCTGCTCCAGCCCAGTCATGGCCCCGACCTGACGATGGAAGGCGTTGTGCGGCTGGCGCGGGACGGAGACCCGGGCTGCCGTCGGGTGATCGCCGACGTGGGCAGGCACATCGGCAGCGGGGTGGCCAATCTCTGCAACCTGCTCAACCCGAGCCGTGTGGTCCTGGGCGGCGATCTTGCCGAGGCCGGGGAACTGGTGCTCGGGCCCATCAGGGAGTCCGTCGGCCGCTACGCCATCCCCAGTGCTGCGCGTCAACTGTCCGTACTCCCGGGGGCACTTGGGGGTCGTGCGGAGGTGCTCGGAGCACTCGCTCTCGCGCTCAGCGAGATGGGCGATTCTACCCTTTTGGACGGATCTCTCGCGGTAGCGACACCCGCCTTCACTTAGAGAACGCATGACGCCGTTGCCATCTCGTTAAGTATTTACTTCTTGACGTCGAACTTGCGGCCGAGTTGACTTCGAGCCACCTCGGCCGCAGCGCTGCGGCCCTGTCAGGGAGGCACCCCCAAATGAACGCAACGATGCGTAGAGTCGTGATCGGCACCGCCGCGGTTTCCATGGCCCTTTCGCTGGCCGCCTGTGGCAAGGCCGGCGACAAGAAGAGCGACTCCTCCAGCAGCAGCGGCAGCGGCGGCTCGGGTGGCAAGACCATCGGTCTGCTGCTCCCCGACAGCGTGACCGCGCGCTACGAGAAGTTCGACAAGCCGTACTTCGAGGCCAAGGTCAAGGAGCTGTGCTCGGACTGCAACGTCGAGTACGCGAACGCGGCCGGTGACGCTGCCAAGCAGGCCCAGCAGGTCAGCAGCATGATCACCAAGGGTGTCAAGGTCATCGTGATCAGCGCCCAGGACTCTGCCGCCATCAAGTCCTCCATCCAGACCGCGGTCAGCAAGGGGATCAAGGTCGTCGCCTACGACCGCCTCGCCCAGGGCCCCGTCTCCGCCTACGTCTCCTTCGACAACGTCAAGGTCGGCGAGCTGCAGGGCCAGGCGCTGCTCGACGCGCTGGGCTCCAAGGCGAGCAAGTCGTCGAAGGTCGTCATGATCAACGGTGACGACGCCGACCCGAACGCCGGTCAGTTCAAGAAGGGCGCCCACAACATCCTCGACGGCAAGGTCGACATCGCCTACGAGCAGTCCGGCCTCTGGAAGGACACCGTCGCAGCCCAGAAGATGTCGGCGGCCATCACCCAGCTCGGTGCCAAGAAGATCACGGGCGTCTACTCCGCCAACGACGGCATGGCCGGTGGTATCGCCAACACCCTCAAGGGCGCAGGCATCAGCGGCATCCCGCTGACGGGCCAGGACGCGGAGCTCGCGGGTATCCAGCGCATCGTCGCGGGCACCCAGTCCAGCACCGTCTACAAGGCCTTCAAGCCGGAGGCCGAGGCCGCCGCCCAGCTCGCGGTCAACCTGCTCCAGGGCAAGGACATCAAGTCCCTCGCCAACCAGGAGCTGACCAGCGGCTCCGGCGACAAGGTTCCCTCGCAGCTGCTGACCCCGGTGTCGGTCACCAAGGCCAACATCAAGGACACGGTGATCAAGGACGGGCTGTACACCGTCCAGGACATCTGCACCGGCGACTACGCCAAGGGCTGCGCGGCCGCCGGCCTGAAGTAAGCCCTCGGGCCAACGACCGCTCCGCGGTCCCGCGAAGCCCCTCCGATGCCCGCCCCGGCTCTCATACCCCGCTGCCGGGGCGGGCATCGGACGGAATCGTCCCGTCTCGGACGGACACGACCGTTGCCAAAGGCAGCGGCTTCGCGCATGTTCATCTTGTAAACCTGTGCATTTCGCACACCCCTCCGCGCCTGTCCCAAAGCGCGGCATCCCCGCCGGTCAGGCGGCGAAGGAGATGGTTCACGTGTCCGCTACGCCCGTGCTGGCGTTGCGCGGAGTCTCCAAGCGATTCGGTGCGGTCCAGGCACTCACCGATGTCGAGCTGGAGGTCCACGCCGGAGAAGTGGTCGCCCTGGTCGGCGACAACGGCGCAGGAAAATCGACCCTGGTCAAGACGATCGCGGGTGTTCACCCCATCGATGAAGGCGTCATCGAGTGGGAGGGCAAGCCCGTCTCCATCAACAAGCCGCACGACGCCCAGGGACTCGGCGTCGCGACGGTCTACCAGGACCTCGCCCTGTGCGACAACCTCGATGTGGTAGGCAACCTCTACCTCGGACGCGAACTCCTGCACAGGGGCGTCATCGACGAGGTGACGATGGAGAAGAACGCCCGGGAGCTGCTGAGCACGCTCTCCATCCGCATCCCGAGCGTGCGCATCCCGATCGCGAGCCTCTCCGGTGGCCAGCGCCAGGTCGTCGCCATCGCCCGCGCCCTGATCGGTGACCCGAAGGTCGTGATACTGGACGAGCCGACCGCCGCCCTCGGTGTCGAGCAGACCGCTCAGGTCCTCGACCTGGTCGAGCGGCTGCGCGACCGGAACCTTGGTGTCATCCTCATCAGCCACAACATGGCCGACGTGAAGGCGGTCGCGGACACCGTCGCCGTCCTGCGCCTGGGCAAGAACAACGGTTCCTTCCCGGTGAAGAGCACCAGCCACGAAGAGATCATCGCCGCGATCACGGGTGCCACGGACAACGCCGTGACCCGTCGTGCGGGGCGTCGCACCGCGGAGGCGGCAAAGTGAGCGACTCGACCAAGATTGACAAGTCGGACTCGGCACCCGAGGGCGGAACCACCGTGGCTCCCCCCGCCGACCCCACGGCCGCGCCGGTCGCCGTCGTCGACCCGCGCCTGCTGGTCCGCGAAGAGGGCTTCAAGGGCTACATCACCGAGTTCAGGCGCAAGGTGAAGGGCGGCGAGCTGGGTTCGCTGCCGGTCTTCATCGGCCTCGTCATCATCTGGACCATCTTCCAGCTGAAGAACGACCGCTTCCTCAGCGCCGACAACCTGTCGAACATCAGCTACTTCCTGTCGGCCACCGGCATGCTCGCCATCGGCCTGGTGTTCGTGCTGCTGCTCGGTGAGATCGACCTCTCCGTCGGCTCGGTCAGCGGCCTGGCGTCCACGCTGTTCGCCGTGTTCGTGGTCAACCACGGCATGAACCCCTGGCTGGCCCTGCTGCTGACCATGGTGACCGGTGCCGGCATCGGTGCGCTGCACGGCTGGTTCTTCGCCAGGATCGGCGTACCCGCCTTCGTCGTGACACTGGCGGGCTTCCTCGGCTGGAACGGCCTGATGCTGTGGCTGCTCGGCTCGAGCGGCACCATCAACATCCCCGCCGACTCGGGCCCGGTGCATCTCCTCGGCCAGAACTCCTTCTTCATGGACCAGGACATCATCGGTGCCTATCTGCTGGCCGGCCTCGGTGTCGTCCTGACGCTCGTGGGCTCGTTCAACGATCAGCGCCGGCGTCGTGCCGCGGGCGTGCCCTTCCGGCCTACCAGCGAGATCCTGCTGCGCGTCGGCGCGCTCGCCGTGGCGTCCTTCGCCGCCGCGGCCGTGCTGAACAACTCCGCCGGTGTGTCCAACGCCCTGGTGATCTTCCTCGCGGCGCTGGTGATCGTCGACTTCGTGCTGCGCCGCACCACCTACGGCCGGAAGATCTTCGCGGTCGGCGGCGGCATCGAAGCGGCCCGTAGGGCCGGTATCAGCGTGCCCATGGTCCGTATCACGGTGTTCGCCATCTCCGGTGGATTCGCGGCGATCGGCGGCATGTTCTTCGCCGGGCAGACCGCGAGCGCGACCCTGAACGCCGGTGGCGGCAACACCCTGATGCTGGCCATCGCGGCCGCCGTCATCGGTGGCACCAGCCTCTTCGGCGGCCGGGGCAGCGTCTGGTCCGCGCTCCTTGGCATGCTGGTCATCCAGTCCATCCAGACGGGTCTGGACCTGCTCAACATGAACACGTCCATCCAGTACATGATCACCGGTGCGGTGCTTCTGGGTGCCGTGGTCATCGACTCGGTGTCGCGCAAGAGCCAGAAGGCCTCCGGCCGAGCCTGAGTCTCTCGCCGTAGGGGTGCGGGGGCGCTTGTCGGCTGCGGGTTCGTTGTGGCTGGTCGCTCCCCCAAGTTCTCGGCTTCGCTCGAACAGGGGGGACCCCCATCGCGGCGGAGCCGCACAATGTCACAGCCCAGCGCCCCTTTCAGGGGCGCTGCAGTGCCCCCTCTCAAAAGAAGCCCGTGAACCCCTGTGCCCGGTGCCAATGGTGGTGCCGGGCACAGTTGTGTGCGGCCGAATGTGTGGTGCGGAACGTGAGGGCCGTCCATGATCCGCACAGACGGAACATTAGACTCGACAGGCCCGGCAAAAGCTCGACACAGCTCTACTGCAAGGAGGCACGGGTGCCGCTGCTGACCCGCATCAGGGGACCGCGCGATCTGGACCGGCTCAGCCTGGAGGAGCTGGATCAGCTGGCAGAGGAGATCCGGACCTTCCTCGTCGGTGCCGTGTCCAAGACCGGCGGCCACCTCGGCCCCAACCTCGGTGTGGTCGAGCTCACCATCGCCCTGCACCGTGTCTTCGACTCGCCCAGGGACAAGGTCCTCTTCGACACCGGTCACCAGGCCTACGTCCACAAGCTGCTCACCGGCCGTCAGGACTTCTCGAAGCTGCGGAGCAAGGGCGGCCTGTCGGGCTACCCCTCGCGCGCCGAGTCCGAGCACGACATCATCGAGAACTCGCACGCCTCCACGGTCCTCGGCTGGGCCGACGGCCTCGCCAAGGCCAACCAGCTGCTCGAGCGTGACAGCCACGTCGTCGCCGTCATCGGAGACGGCGCCCTCACCGGCGGTATGGCCTGGGAGGCGCTCAACAACATCGCGGACGCCAAGGACCGCCCGCTCGTCATCGTCGTCAACGACAACGAGCGCTCGTACTCCCCCACGATCGGCGGTCTCGCCAACCACCTGGCCACCCTGCGCACCACGGACGGCTACGAGAAGTTCCTGGCCCGCACCAGGGAGGTGCTGGAGCGCACGCCCGTCGTCGGCAAGCCGCTCTACGAGACCCTGCACGGTGCCAAGAAGGGCCTGAAGGACTTCATCGCCCCGCAGGGCATGTTCGAGGACCTGGGCCTGAAGTACGTCGGCCCGATCGACGGGCACGACATCGAGGCCCTGGAGTCCGCCCTCGCCCGCGCCAAGCGGTTCGGCGGCCCGGTCATCGTGCACTGCCTCACCGAGAAGGGACGGGGCTACAAGCCCGCCGAGCAGGACGAGGCCGACCGCTTCCACGGCATCGGCCCGATCCACCCGGACACCGGCCTGCCCATCAAGGCCTCCGCCGCCAGCTGGACCTCCGTCTTCGGCGACGAGATGATCAAGCTCGGCCGGGAGCGCGAGGACATCGTCGCCATCACCGCCGCGATGCTCCACCCCGTGGGTCTGAAGAAGTTCGCGGACGCCTTCCCGAACCGCATCTACGACGTCGGCATCGCCGAGCAGCACGGCGCGGTGTCCGCGGCCGGCCTCGCCACCGGCGGTCTGCACCCGGTCTTCGCGGTGTACGCGACGTTCCTCAACCGCGCCTTCGACCAGGTCCTCATGGACGTCGCCCTGCACAAGTGCGGCGTGACCTTCGTGCTCGACCGGGCCGGTGTCACCGGCGACGACGGTGCCTCGCACAACGGCATGTGGGACATGTCGATGCTCCAGGTCGTACCGGGCCTGAGGATCGCCGCCCCGCGCGACGCCGAGCAGCTGCGCGCCCAACTGCGGGAGGCCGTCGACGTCGACGACGCGCCGACCGTGCTGCGCTACTCCAAGGGCGTCGTCGGACCGGCCGTCCCCGCGGTCGGCACGGTCGGCGGCATGGACGTCCTGCGCAAGGCCGACGCCCCCGCGCCGGACGTGCTGCTGGTCTCCGTCGGCGCCCTCGCGCCCATGTGCCTGGAGATCGCGGGCCTCCTGGACAAGCAGGGCATCTCCACCACCGTCGTCGACCCGCGCTGGGTCAAGCCCGTCGACGAGGCGCTCGCCCCGCTTGCCGCGCGGCACCGCGTGGTCGTCACCGTCGAGGACAACTCGCGCGTCGGCGGTGTCGGTTCGGCGATCGCGCAGGCCCTGCGCGACGCGGGCGTCGATGTACCGCTGCGCGACTTCGGCATTCCGCCGCGCTTCCTCGACCACGCCTCGCGCAAGGAGGTCCTGGCGGAGATCGGCCTGACCGCGCCGGACATCGCCCGCCAGGTCACCGGGCTGGTCGCCAAGCTCGACGGCCGGTTCGACCGTACGAGTGCCGCGCGCGCCGTGGACTCGGTGGAGCCGGCGCGGGACTGACCCGACCGACTGGTTCCTTTGGGCCGGTTTCTCCATCTTTTACGGTGGCGAAACCGGCCCATTTGCGTGAATCCGCCCGCGCCGGGGCATACGGACTACGCCCCCTCTCGATCATGTCGAGGACGACGAGCATGGGAGGTACGCCCGTGAGCAGCACTCTCTTCCGGACGAAGAACGTCGAGCAGTCGATCCTGGACACCGAGGAACCGGAGCACGCGCTCAAGAAAACCCTCTCCGCCCTGGATCTGACCGTGTTCGGCGTCGGTGTCATCATCGGCACCGGCATCTTCGTGCTGACCGGCAAGGTCGCCAAGGAGAACGCGGGCCCCGCCGTCTCCCTGGCGTTCGTGGTCGCCGGTGTCGTCTGCGCGCTCGCCGCGCTCTGCTACGCGGAGTTCGCCTCGACGCTCCCGGTCGCGGGATCCGCGTACACGTTCTCGTACGCCACGCTCGGCGAGCTGCCCGCCTGGATCATCGGCTGGGACCTCGTCCTGGAGTTCACGCTGGGCACGGCGGTGGTGGCCGTCGGCTGGTCGGGGTACATCCGCTCGCTGACGGACAACGTGGGCTGGCATCTGCCCGGCTACCTCAGCGGCCGGGAAGGGGCGCACGGATTCGGCTTCGACATCCTGGCCGCCGCGCTGGTCCTGGTGCTCACCGCCATCCTCGTCATCGGAGTGAAGCTCTCGGCCCGGGTCACCCAGCTCGTCGTCGCCATCAAGGTGACCGTGGTGCTGATCGTGATCACCGCGGGCGCCTTCTTCATCAGCGGCGCCAACTACAAGCCGTTCATCCCGAAGGAGCAGGCGGTGCCGGCGGGCGGCACCCTCAAGGCCCCGCTCATCCAGCTGATGTTCGGCTGGGCACCGTCCAACTTCGGTGTGATGGGCATCTTCACCGCCGCGTCCGTCGTCTTCTTCGCGTTCATCGGCTTCGACATCGTGGCGACCACGGCCGAGGAGACCAGGAACCCGCAGCGCGACATGCCGCGCGGCATCCTGGGCTCCCTGTTCATCTGCACCGCGCTGTACGTGGCGGTGTCGATCGTCGTCACCGGAATGGAGCACTACTCCAGGCTGTCCGTTGACGCCCCGCTCGCCGACGCCTTCAAGTCTGCCGGGCACCCCTGGTACGCGGGTGTGATCAGCTTCGGTGCCGCCGTCGGTCTGACGACCGTCTGCATGATCCTGCTGCTCGGCCAGACCCGGGTCTTCTTCGCGATGAGCCGCGACGGGCTGCTGCCCCGCTTCTTCTCCCGTGTTCACCCGAGGTCCAGGACCCCGCACCGGCCGACCATCCTGCTCGGCGTGGTCATCGCCGTCATCGCGGGCTTCACCAGCCTCAGCCAACTCGCCGAACTGGTGAACATCGGCACGCTGTTCGCTTTCATCGTGGTCGCGACCGGCGTGGTCATCCTCCGCCGGACCCGCCCCGATCTGCACCGCGCCTTCCGTACCCCGTTCGTGCCGGTGGTGCCGATCCTGTCGGTCGCCGCCTCGCTGTGGCTGATGCTGAACCTGCCCGCCAAGACATGGATCCGGTTCGCGGTCTGGCTGGTCGTCGGCTTCTTCGTGTACTTCCTCTACGGGCGCTCGCACAGCCGCGTGGGCCGCCAGGAGGAGACCACGTCGACGAAGTGACGAGGCCGCGCGGCGACGACACCCGGTGACGCGTCCTCAGGAGCGGTCCGCAGGCGGTTCCCGGTCGTGCACCGTGCGCGGGCCCGTGACCTCGGCGCCCAGTTCCGCCACCCGGCGCCGCAACCCGCGGTCCGCCGTGACGACCAGCGCGGGACGGTCCCCGGCCTCGGCGACCAGCTCGACGATACGGTCGTCACCGCTGCCGGGCGCCGCCTCCACCCGCACGCCGGGCACGGACTCGACCCCGCGCGCCGCACCCTCGACCACGAGTATCAGCTCCAGCGGCCCGGGGCGGCCGGGGAGTCCCCCCTCGGCGAACCGCACCAGACGGTCCCGCAACCGTTCGGCGGCGCCCCGCCGGTCCCGCCACCAGCCGTCGGGCACCGACCCGACGACGTTCGCGGCGTCGACGATCACGAGGAGCGGGTCACTCATGCCCACAGCCTTGCACGAGCCCTTCGCAGGAGGCCCGCCGGACGCCCGTTTAGAGTGGGGGAGTGTCAACGGTCCCTCCTGTGAACGGTGCCTGGCTGCTGCGCGGCCGGGACGGCAACCTGAGCGCCTATGTCCCGCGGGACGAAGCGGTGTGGTGCCGGGCCGAGCGCCACCCGGGCCTTCCCTGGACGCCGGAGCGCAGGGTGGGCGGGGACCAGCGCCTGTACGGCCAACTCGCGGTGGGCCAGGGTGCCGACGGCTATGCCCATCTCGTCGCCTGGCGTCCCACGGTCCCGGGCGAGTCGGGCCTTGTGCACTCCACGCACTTCCGCCCCCACCTGGCCGCCCTCGACTGGATCCCGATCGGCCACCCGAACAAGAAGGGCGACCGGACCGGTGTGCCTGCCGTGGCCGTGGACACCGAGGGACGCGCCCATGTCTTCGTCCGCAACAAGGGCGGCGGCGTCAGCATGGTCGCCCAGAAGGAGCGCGGCGGCTGGGGGCCCTGGCACGACCTCGGCGGCCGGGGCACACACGAGGAACTGGCCGCCGTGACCGGAGGCTCGGGCCGCGTCGAGCTGTACGCCACGACGGCGGAGGGCATCAAGCGCTGGCACCAGGAGGAGCCCGGTGAGGCCCTGGTGCCCGACGAGGAGCTGGAGGTGCGTGTCCAGGCCGGCACGCTGACCGCGCTGGCCACCTCCAAGGAGCAGACCACACTGTTCTTCGCGGACCCCGAGGGCATGCTGCACTCCTGGCGTCCGGGCAGTGCCCCCGTTGCGCTGCTCGCAGCCGCCGGTCCCGGGCCGGTCGCGGCGGTGCGCTGCGTCATCGAGGGCAACGACTGCACGCTGCTCGCCCAGCGTTCGGCCTCCGGCCGGGTCGTCCTCGCGGTCTGTCCCACCGAGCAGGAGCCGGGGGGACTGTCGTGGACCGAGTCGGGTCCGCAGCTGCCGGCGGACGCGCGGATCGCGGTGGCCGAGGACGCCGAGGGGCACGTGGTGGCAGCGTCACTCACCGAGGACGGCGAGCTCCGCCTGGCCCGTCAGAAGGACGAGCCGGGTCTCGCGCTGTCGGCCTGGCGGACGGTCTGACGAGGCCTCGGCACGGCGAGCGGGCGAGCCGAGGAGGTCAGGAGCCGCCGGTCGCCGGCGAATTCTTCGCAGATGCGGAAATGACCGAGTCCGTACGGATCGCCTTGCGTGCCGGGTCCGTACGAACTGCAGGGACTGGGCGCCGTCCAGCCGGTGCGTTCCGGCGGTCCGGTCCAGGCCGGGGCGTGTGAGGCCGTGCTGCGATCGTCGCCTTGGGCGCGACGGCCGGCCGGCGGTTCGCCCGCGAGGTGGCGCCGGGGTCCGGTCCTTGGCCGGTGGTTGGCTGGGCGGTGGGGTTTGCTTGTTGGCCGGTGGTCGGTCGGGTGGGGTTTCGGTGCGGGTCGGGACGACCGCGGCCGGTTCCGCAGCCTGCGACCGCGTGCCGTTGGCGGCTTGGGGCGTGTGCGGCTGTGCCGCGAGCGTGTCCCTGGGCGCGGTCGGGCGACTGGCGGTCGCCCACCGGGTGGCGCCCCGGGCGGTGGAGTTCGTTCCATGGCCTCCGGCCGCCTGCCGGGGAGCGGAGTGCCGCTGGCGGCGGCGGTCCTTGGCTGGTGATCGGCCGACGGCGACAGGACACCGTACGGCGAAAACACAGAGCCCCCGCCGAGGCGGGGGCTCTGTCGCATGCGTGCGACGGCTACGCAGGAACCGAAGCCACGCCCGGAGCCAGGAACTTCTTGCCGTTCACGCGCTCGGAGACTCCCTCGCGGTCCAGGTACGGCGTGATGCCGCCCAGGTGGAAGGGCCAGCCGGCGCCCGTGATCAGGCAGAGGTCGATGTCCTGGGCCTCGGCGACGACGCCCTCGTCGAGCATCAGACCGATCTCCTGGGCCACCGCGTCCAGGACGCGGGCGCGGACCTGCTCCTCCGTCAGGACGGTGTCGCCCTGCTTCAGCAGCGCCGCGACCTCCGGGTCCAGCTCGGGCTTGCCGCTGTCGTAGACGTAGAAGCCGCGCTTGCCCGCCTCGACGACCGCCTTGAGGTTCGGGGAGACCTTGAAGCGGTCGGGGAAGGCCCCGTTGAGGGTCTCCGAGACGTGCAGGCCGATGGCAGGGCCGACCAGTTCGAGCAGGACCAGCGGGGACATCGGCAGGCCCAGGGGCTCCACCGCCTTCTCCGCCACCTCGACCGGGGTGCCCTCGTCGATGACGTTCTGGATCTCGCCCATGAAGCGGGTGAGGATGCGGTTGACGACGAACGCCGGGGCGTCCTTCACCAGAACCGCCGTCTTCTTCAGCTTCTTGGCCACCGCGAAGGCGGTCGCCAGCGATGCGTCGTCCGTCTGCTCGCCGCGGACGATCTCCAGCAGCGGGAGCACCGCCACCGGGTTGAAGAAGTGGAAGCCCACGACCCGCTCGGGGTGCTGCAGCTTCGACGCCATCTCCGTCACCGAGAGGGAGGAGGTGTTGGTGGCGAGGATCGCGTGCGCCGGGGCGACCGCCTCGACCTCCGCGAACACCTGCTGCTTGACGCCGATCTCCTCGAACACGGCCTCGATGATGAAGTCCGCGTCGGAGAAGCCCTCCGCCTTGTCCAGGACACCGGTCACCAGCGCCTTGAGGCGGTTGGCCTTGTCCTGGTTGATACGGCCCTTGGCGAGCAGCTTGTCGATCTCGGCCTGGACGTAGCCCACACCCTTGTCGACCCGCTCCTGGTCGATGTCCGTGAGGACGACCGGGACCTCCAGGCGGCGCAGGAAGAGCAGCGCCAGCTGCGAGGCCATCAGACCGGCGCCGACGACACCGACCTTGGTGACCGGGCGGGCCAGGTTCTTGTCCGGGGCGCCCGCGGGGCGCTTGGCGCGCTTCTGGACGAGGTTGAACGCGTAGATGCCCGCGCGCAGTTCACCGCCCATGATCAGGTCCGCGAGGGCCTTGTCCTCGGCGTCGTAACCCTGCTGCAGGTCGCCGTTCTTGGCGGCGGCGATGATGTCGAGGGCGCGGTACGCGGCCGGGGCCGCGCCGTGCACCTTGCCGTCCGCGATGAACCGGCCCTTGGCGACGGCCTGGTCCCAGGCCTCGCCGCGGTCGATCACCGGGCGCTCGACCTCGATCTCGCCCTTGAGGACGTTCGCCGTCCAGACCAGCGACTGCTCCAGGAAGTCCGCGCCCTCGAAGATGGCGTCGGCGATGCCGAGGTCGTAGACCTGCCGGCCCTTGAGCTGCTTGTTCTGGTTGAGCGAGTTCTCGATGATGACCGAGACGGCCCTGTCCGCGCCGATCAGGTTCGGCAGCAGCGTGCAGCCGCCCCAGCCCGGGACCAGGCCCAGGAAGACCTCGGGGAGCGAGAACGCCGGGAGTGCCTTGGAGACCGTGCGGTACGTGCAGTGCAGACCGACCTCGACGCCGCCGCCCATCGCCGCGCCGTTGTAGTACGCGAACGACGGGACCGCCAGGGCCGCGATGCGCTTGAAGACCTCGTGGCCGCCCTTGCCGATGGCCAGCGCGTCCTCGTGATTCTTCAGCAGCTCGACGCCCTTGAGGTCGGCGCCGACCGCGAAGATGAACGGCTTGCCGGTGATGCCGACACCGACGATCTCGCCGGCCGCGGCCTCCCGCTCGACCTGGTCGAGCGCGGTGTTGAGGTTCGCGAGCGAGGCCGGGCCGAAGGTGGTCGGCTTGGTGTGGTCGAAGCCGTTGTCCAGCGTGATCAGGGCGAAACGGCCCGCGCCGAACGGCAGGTCGAGGTGGCGTACGTGCGCCTGGGTGACGACCTCGTCCGGGAACAGGTCGGACGCACCCTTCAACAGATCGGCGGTGGTGCTCACTTGTCCCCCTCGAAGTGCGGGTTCTCCCAGATGACCGTCGCGCCCATGCCGAAGCCGACGCACATGGTGGTGAGGCCGTAACGGACCTGCGGCTGCTCCTCGAACTGGCGGGCCAGCTGCGTCATCAGACGGACGCCGGAGGAGGCGAGCGGGTGACCGAAGGCGATGGCGCCGCCGTACTGGTTGACGCGCTCGTCGTCGTCCGCGATGCCGTAGTGGTCGAGGAAGGCCAGGACCTGGACGGCGAAGGCCTCGTTGATCTCGAACAGGCCGATGTCGGAGATGGACAGACCCGCCTTGGCGAGGGCCTTCTCCGTCGCCGGGATCGGGCCGTAACCCATGACCTCCGGCTCGACGCCCGCGAAGGCGTACGACACCAGGCGCATCTTGACCGGCAGGCCGTTCTCGCGGGCGAAGTCCTCGCTCGCGATGATCGAGGCGGTGGCGCCGTCGTTGAGACCGGCCGCGTTACCGGCGGTGACCCGGCCGTGGACACGGAACGGCGTCTTGAGGTTCGCCAGGTTCTCCAGCGTCGTACCCGGGCGCATCGGCTCGTCGGCCGTGACCAGGCCCCAGCCCGTCTCGCCGGCCTCCGGGTTCGTGCGGCGCACCGAGATCGGCACCAGGTCCTGCTGGATCTTGCCGTTGGCATAGGCCTTGGCGGCCTTCTCCTGCGAGCGCACGGCGTACTCGTCGGCGCGCAGCTTGGTGATGTGCGGGTAGCGGTCGTGCAGGTTCTCCGCGGTCATGCCCATGAACAGGGCGGACTCGTCGACCAGCTTCTCGCTCACGAAGCGCGGGTTCGGGTCCACGCCCTCGCCCATCGGGTGGCGGCCCATGTGCTCGACACCACCGGCGATGACGGCGTCGTACGCGCCGAAGGCGATGGAACCGGCCGTGGTCGTCACGGCCGTCAGCGCGCCCGCGCACATGCGGTCGATGGAGTAGCCGGGCACGGACTGGGGGAGACCGGCGAGGATGCCGGCCGTGCGGCCGAGGGTCAGGCCCTGGTCACCGATCTGCGTGGTCGCGGCGATGGCGACCTCGTCGATCTTCTTCGGGTCGAGACCCGGGTTGCGGCGCAGCAGCTCCCGGATCGCCTTCACGACGAGGTCGTCGGCGCGGGTCTCGTGGTAGATGCCCTTCGGGCCCGCCTTGCCGAACGGGGTGCGGACGCCGTCGACGAAGACGACGTCCCTGACGGTACGAGGCACGATGGCTCTCCTCCAGGGTGCGGGATGGCACTGCTGCGACGCGCCCCGCTGAGCGCGCGCTCAGCACCATGCTACTTGTGGGTAACCAAGCTGCCCAGTCCCGCGGACGGGAGCGGCGAAGGTCACACCTTCCCGTCCACGTGTCCCCGTCCTTGAGTCCCCGTGTCCCCGACATTGAGTCCCCGAGTCCTTGAGTCCCCGTGTCCCCGACATTGAGTCCCTGAGTCCCTGTGCTGTGTGGTTGTTGGCGCGATCTCGACGCAGCCGCGCCCCGTGAGGGGCGCGGGTCCGCGACGACGTGCGGCTCCGCCGCAATGGGGGTCCCCCTGTTCGAGCGAAGCCGAGAACCTGGGGGAGTGAGCACCACTGACGGCCCGCAGTCGCCGTACGCCGAACCGCCCACGGCGATCGGGCGGCGCCCTCAGCCCTTGACCGACAGCGCAGCCACCAACCCCGGAGTCACCTGCTCGACCTGCCAGGGCCTGGCCCCGTACGCGGCGAGCGCGGCCGCGACCGACTCCGCGTCGGCCGGCTTCGGCGGCTCCCAGCACAGGCGCCGCACCGTGTCCGGAGAGATCAGATTCTCCTGCGGCATCGTGAACTGCTCGGCCAGCGTCGACACCGCGGAGCGCGCCGCGGACAGCCGCGCCGCGGCGGCCGGGTCCTTGTCCGCCCATGCCCGCGGCGGGGGAGGCCCGGTCACCGGCTGGCCCGGCTGCGGCAGCTCCGCGTCCGGCAAGGCCTTCGCGCGATCCACCGCGGCCTGCCACTGCTCCAGCTGACGACGGCCCATACGGTGTCCGAAGCCGTTCAGCGCGGCCAGGGCATGCACGTTCGGCGGGAGGGCCAGCGCGGCCTCGACGATCGCCGTGTCGCCGAGCACCTTGCCGGGCGAGACGTCCCTGCGCTGCGCGATCCGGTCCCGGGTCTGCCACAGCTCCCGGACGACCGCCATCTGCCGACGGCGGCGCACCTTGTGCATCCCGGACGTACGGCGCCAGGGGTCCTTGCGCGGCTCCGCCGGAGGCGCCGAGGCGATCGCCTCGAACTCCTGCTGGGCCCACTCGAGCTTGCCCTGCCGGTCCAGCTCCTTCTCCAGGGCGTCCCGCAGGTCGACGAGCAGCTCGACATCGAGGGCGGCGTAGCGCAGCCAGGGGTCGGGCAGGGGCCGCGTCGACCAGTCGACGGCGGAGTGTCCCTTCTCCAGGACGAAGCCGAGAACGCTCTCCACCATCGCGCCGAGCCCCACCCGGGGGAACCCGGCGAGGCGCCCGGCCAGCTCGGTGTCGAACAGGCTCGTGGGAACCATGCCTATCTCGCGCAGACACGGCAGGTCCTGGGTGGCGGCGTGCAGCACCCATTCCACCCCGGAGATCGCCTCGCCCAGGCTCGACAGGTCGGGGCAGGCCACGGGGTCGATCAGTGCGGTGCCCGCGCCTTCGCGGCGCAGCTGCACCAGATAGGCGCGCTGGCCGTATCGGTATCCGGACGCGCGTTCGGCGTCGACGGCGACGGGGCCGGTGCCGCCGGCGAACGCGGCGATCACCTCGGCGAGCGAGGCATCGTCGGCAATCACCGGAGGAATACCGTCTCGCGGCTCAAGCAAGGGGATCGGCGCCGTTTCGACGTCGTCCGGAGGGGCGCCTCCGGTGGTTCGCAGTGGGCTGTCTGCTGCGGTCTCTTGGGCGTCGGTCACCTGTCAAGGGTATCTGTGTGTGGACTGCGCCCGCCGACGGAACGTTCCGTCGACGGGCGCTGGAGGGTCGTAAACCGGTCACATGTCATATGCGTCGCTGAAGGATTTCCGCGCCCGTGTGTGAGGCGCGGGATGGCCGACCGCCAGGGCGGCGGGCGACCGGGACTCGCGTCGGCAGGCGGCTCGGTGCTGACACGAAGGGGTGGCGAGCGGTGGGCGGCGTTGTCCGGGGCAGTGGGCGACGTTGTCCGGGTCAGTGGATGATGCCGGTCCGCAGGGCCACGGCCACCATCCCGGCGCGGTCGCCCGTGCCGAGCTTGCGGGCGATGCGGGCGAGGTGGCTCTTGACGGTCAGTGCGGACAGGCCCATCGAGACGCCGATCGCCTTGTTCGACTGGCCCTCGGCGACCAGGCGCAGTACCTCCACCTCGCGGCCGGACAGCTCGCGGTAGCCGCCCGGGTGGCTCGGGGCACCCGGGGGGCGGCGGTGCAGGCGCGCGGCGGCGGCGCCGATGGGGGCGGCACCGGGTCGGGTGGGGAGCCCGACGTTGGTGCGCGTGCCGGTGACGACGTAGCCCTTCACACCGCCCGCGAGGGCGTTGCGGACGGCGCCGATGTCGTCGGCGGCGGACAGGGCAAGACCGTTGGGCCAGCCCGCGGCTCGGGTCTCGGACAAGAGAGTGAGACCCGAGCCGTCGGGGAGGTGGACGTCGGCGACGCAGATGTCGCGCGGGTTGCCGATACGGGGGCGGGCCTCCGCGATGGACGACGCCTCGATGACGTCGCGCACTCCGAGCGCCCAGAGGTGGCGGGTGACGGTGGAACGGACGCGAGGGTCGGCCACGACGACCATGGCGGTCGGTTTGTTCGGGCGGTAGGCGACCAGGCTTGCGGGCTGCTCGAGGAGAACGGACACCAGGCCTCCTGGAGGGGTGCGTGACGGGGCCGGCTCTGGGGATGAAGCCGGGACGAACCGTGCTTTCTAGGTCACAGTCGTCTTCGGCACCAAACTCGTGCTCCTTTAGAGAATGATCACGATTTGGTGAGTAACAATCCGTGCAATTCGGACGCGCGAGCGATCAACCGAAGATCGAGTCGGTTCGCTCCCTTGTCGATACGAGGTCGAAAGTGGCCGTATCGACAAAGAGATGGCAAGAACTGTCAAACCCGAATTGACAGGAGTCATGCCGCACGCGCGTGTACCGGGCGTCAGCGGGGCTGCTGCGGCCCCCGGCGCTGCGGCAGGGTCACCACCGAGGAGTCGCCCGGCCCCGTCGGGGGCAGGCCGGCCACCTGGGACAGCAGGTCGCACCAGGAGGCCAGGTGAGCGGCCGTGTCCGGGACGCCGCCCAGGCTCTCTCGGGGCGTCCAGGAGGCCCGGATCTCGATCTGGGAGGCGGCCGGGCGGCTGGCGAGGCCGCCGAAGTAGTGCGAGCTGGCGCGCGTGACGGTGCCGCTCGGCTCGCCGTAGGACAGCCCGCGGGACTCGAGCGCGCCGGTCAGCCAGGACCAGCACACCTCGGGCAGCAGCGGGTCCGCCGCCATCTCCGGTTCGAGCTCCGCGCGCACCAGCGTGACCAGACGGAAGGAGCCCTGCCAGGCGTCATGCCCGGCCGGGTCGTGCAGCAGGACGAGGCGCCCGTCGGCCAGGTCCTCGTCGCTCTCGACGACCGCGGCCTCCAGTGCGTACGCGTGCGGGGCGAGCCGTTGCGGCGGGCGCGTCGGCTCGATCTCGATCTCCGGCCGCAACCGGGCCGCCCTCAGCGCTTCGACCGCGGCACGGAAGGGCAGCGGAGCCGTCTCCATCGCATCCTGTTCCCCCTCCTCCGGGTCGTCCATTCCGCCAGCGCCGTCCGTCGGTCGTCCCTGAGCCGCAGCCATGCGGGGAAGATTAAGGGGAAGAAAGCGATTTCGCAGGTAGAGACACCCTTGGCCTCCGGCGGTTGGTCGGGAACGGCGGGGTTTGGCTGTGGCCGTTGCCGTCGGGTGCGTGGCCGTGCGCCGGATCGCCGTGGGGGATCGGTTCGAGAGGCGGCTGCGGGTTCGTCCTGGCTTGTCGCTCCCCCAAGTTCTCGGCTTCGCTCGAACAGGGGGGACCCCCATCGCGGCGGAGCCGCACATCGTCACAGCCCCGCGCCCCTACGGGGCGCGCCTTTGGCGGGGCGCTCTGCCCCCGGAACCCGTTGTCCGTGCGGCGTGCGAGACTTTTCGGTGTGAGTGTCAATGACCGCCCCGCGACGGGCCAGCCGACAGCGACGTACGACTCCGCCTTCATGAAGGCGTGCCGGCGCGAGCCCGTGCCGCACACCCCGGTGTGGTTCATGCGGCAGGCCGGTCGCTCCCTGCCCGAGTACCGGAAGGTGCGCGAGGGCATCCCCATGCTCGAGTCGTGCATGCGGCCCGAGCTGGTCACCGAGATCACGCTCCAGCCGGTCCGTCGGCACGGCGTGGATGCGGCGATCTACTTCAGTGACATCGTCGTCCCCCTCAAGGCCATCGGCATCGACCTCGACATCAAGCCCGGCGTCGGCCCGGTCGTCGAGCACCCGATCCGCTCCCGCGCGGACCTGGCGCAGCTGCGCGACCTGACCCCCGAGGACGTCTCGTACGTCACCGAGGCCGTCCGGCTGCTCACCGCCGAGCTGGGCGAGACCCCGCTGATCGGCTTCGCGGGGGCTCCCTTCACCCTCGCGAGCTACCTCATCGAGGGCGGCCCCTCCCGGACGTACGAGCACACCAAGGCACTCATGTACGGCGACCCGCAGCTGTGGGCCGACCTGGTGGACCGGCTCGCGGACATCACGGCCGCCTTCCTGAAGGTGCAGATCGAAGCGGGCGCCTCGGCGGTCCAGCTCTTCGACTCATGGGCCGGCGCCCTCGCCCCCGTCGACTACCGTCGCTCGGTGCTGCCCGCCTCGGCCAAGGTCTTCCGGGCCGTCGAGGGGTACGGCGTCCCCCGTATCCACTTCGGCGTCGGCACCGGCGAGCTGCTCGGTCTCATGGCGGAGGCGGGCGCGGACGTCGTGGGCGTCGACTGGCGTGTCCCGCTCGACGAGGCGGTCCGTCGTGTCGGTCCCGGCAAGGCCCTCCAGGGCAACCTCGACCCGGCCGTCCTCTTCGCCCCGCGGGAGGCCGTCGAGGCCAAGACCCGCGAGGTGCTCGACGCCGCCGCCGGTCTCGAAGGCCACGTCTTCAACCTCGGCCACGGTGTCATGCCGTCGACCGACCCGGACTCCCTCACCCGGCTCGTGGAGTACGTCCACACGCAGACCGCCCGCTGACGCGCCCTCCCCTTTTTTTGGGGCTCGGTTCGCCTCCGGGGCGCCTGAGCCTGTGCCGAGGGCGCGACCGTGCTCAACCCTTCGGGCCTCCGCGCGGTCGCGCCCTCGGCACAGGCGCG
>NZ_JBEOZU010000003.1:0-210030 GCF_040298185.1 Streptomyces sp. NPDC001634
GCGCGAAAAGGGGGTGACGAGGCCGACACACCCGACCTCGTGGACCTCACACCAGCCGAAATCCGTCGTCTGCTGGCAACTGAACCCCGTCGCCATGCTGCACGCCGCGACCACGCGGTGAACTGGTCCCGATGGAGGCGCCGCCACCAAGCACGTGCCCGACGCTGTCACTACATGCGGCGCGGGCACCCGTTGGTAGGACGGTCAGCCCAAGACCGCCCCACGCATACTGAGCCCCCGCTACACTCCCCACCGCCAGGCCGTTGACCAGCAGAAATACAGAAGTCCGGCTGGAGTACTAAGAGATGACGACCCTGGTACTGGATTCCGCTTTCGCCTGACGGCTCGGCCGTGCCCGTAACACCACCGTCCAGCATCCGTGACGAGGACGAGGAACGGGGCGTGCGACGGCTCTCGCGAACCCGCAAGGCACGGCGTGATCTGATGGTGCGGGCTCAGATGGTCGAGCTGAGCTGGTCCGGACAGCGAGTGGCGGCCATCGCGGACGAGTTGAGGTGCAGTCCCAAGACGGTGCGGCGCTGGCTGCACCGCTTCAACCGCTTGGGCCCGGACGGGCTCGAGGACCTGGGTGGGCAGGGCCGCAAGCGGCGGATCACAGAGGCGGAACGCGTACGGCCCTGGAGCTCCTGCCCGACCCGATCGCGCCCGGCTGCGCGCGTACTCATGACGTACGGTTCACATGGTCCGCGAGCCAGTTCAACAAAGGATCAAGATCCTGGCAGGCCTGATAAACCTGGTCGACTCCGTCGGGATTATGCAGCCAGTCCTCGCACCCCAACGGCCGTGCCGCAATGAGTGATCGGTGCAGGAGCAGCGAGAGGCGCGGATGGTCGGCGGAATAGCCACGGGGAGGACGTTTCATAATGTCGCCCGTGATCTCGTACTCCATGGCCTGCAGCGATTCGACGATCTTGGTCAGTTCACCGCCTTGTCGCTCGTCGGCCACCGCCCTGCGAAAGCAAGCCACTTGAACGGGTTCCGGGTACCACCACGCACCCTGGATCCGCAGACCGTCCAGGTCGAACCGAATACCGATCTCCACGTTCCGCGCCATTCGGATGACTCCGCACTGATGCTGCCACCACCATGAGGTCTTACGGAAGCTCCACACGGAGAAGTCCTCATAGGCGGGATTCATGTCCGCCAGGTCATTGAAGAGGGCGATCATGGGCTGCCGCACGAGATGTTCCCTGTCTTTTCGGTAAATTTCACGCTCGTGCGGTGAGGGCTCCCCCTGCAGATGCAGCAACACATCGAATGCCCGTTCTGGCCAGCCCGTGAACCGTCTACGCATGGTCCTACCGTAAAGCCCCGTTCACCGTCTTCGCAGCCGGCGTTCGTTCGCGGGAGCAGCCGCTCGAGCGCGGCGGTTGAGAGCCGGGTGGCCCCAGCACCTGCAACCGTCCCGCTCCGGGCAGCCCCCCGGCCCCCCAGCCCCCCAACTCGCCCGACGAGATCGCCGATATCGCGATCGCCACCCGCGCCGGACAACGGCGTCGTGCTCCAGACGTTCACCGGTCAGCGGTTGCGGGGTGAGGGTTCGGCGAGCGCCAAAGAGGCGGCTTCGAGCCGCAACGGCGTGCCAGCGAGGCCAGGCAGTGACGGTTTTTGTTCGGCACCATTGGCCGAGAACTGCTCCACAGCCGCTGCCGTCATGCCAGTTCACGCACCTCTTCGTGCCGAGTACCTCCTCATGGCGTTCCGTGTCGGCAATGGCCGGAAACCCTATCTCAATCTTTCTCCTTCACCACTAACCAGCCACGGGCAGGGAGTTGACTCGATATTGGGATGCTCCTAGGGTCAGGTCTGTTCGTCCGAGCCACCCCCTTTCGGTCATTCCCGTGAATTGCGGCCGGTGGTGGCTCGTCGAGCCGAGCCCATGGCCGCGTAATAGCCACCTGCTGAGCCCGTGCCGATTGCGCGGCGCCGGTTCTCTGCCCCACTGGGACTGCTTACGACAAACCTCCGTTCCGAAGGGTTATTCGTCATGCATACGGGTCGGGTTAGCGCGCTAGAGCTGGACCAGGAGAAGCTGCGCAGCGAGATGGAGCTGACCCGCACTTTCCGCTTCACTGAGGCCTACCAGGAATTCGTCTCGGGCAAGCTCTCGAAGGACGTGATGCTGTGGACCCCGGGCGGCGTGAGCGGTGACGGCATCATCGCGCACTACGACCAGAGCCTGGAACCCCGGATCACGGAGTACGGCGAGCGGCTTCCCTATCTGATGCAGACGGTCGAGGAGAACTTCGCGACCGAGCACATTCGCTTCGCGCGCCTCGCGGTCCTGTCCGAGATGGTGCACATTCCGCATCGGGACTACGTGGAGTTCGCCGGCGCGGCCAGTCAGGCCACGCCCGCCCACCGTCTCCACCTGCCGATCATCACCAACCCGAGTTGCCTGTTCAGCGAGGACAACACTGTGTACCGGATGAAGGTTGGCGAGGTGTGGTTCCTGGACGCCTCCCGTGAGCACGGTTCGGCAGCCCTGTCCGCGGAGACGCGGATCCATCTGATCGTCGATTTCACCGACGAGGCGGGAGACACCGGTCTGGTTCGCGGGGCCGGTGAAGAGCCCGTCTCCATACCCCAGTCGCATCTCGTCCACCGCGAACCGCTGTCGGACGAGGAGCGTGCAGGGCTGTACTCACTCGCGTCGATCGTCGACCGGGACAACCTCAAGGACGTGCTCGCCATCATCGCGAAGAAGCACTACCGGCGCGACGGCGGCGACGGATTCTTCTGGAACACCGTGGACGCGCTCGTCGAGCGGATACCGGACCGTGAACTGGCCAAGCACGTCGCCGGCCTGCGGGAGTACTTCCTCCTCGACCGCACCGAATGACCGTCCGATCGGACCACACGGCAGGACATCCCGTTGGTTCTGCAGGCCCAAGAGGCAGGACCGGCCACAGGCCGAGGACCGCAGGCCCCACACACTCCGACGCGGAAGGGCACCACCCGTGCGCCACGGCATAGTCATCCTCCCGGACTCGCCATGGTCCGAAGCCGCTCGGCGGTGGCGGCGCGCCGAACAGCTCGGTTTCGATCACGCATGGACCTTCGACCATCTGATGTGGCGCACGCTGCGGGAACACACCTGGTTCTCCGCCATCCCCACGCTCACCGCGGCCGCCGGCGTAACCCGCCGCATCCGTCTCGGCACGCTGGTGGCAAGCCCCAACATCCGGCATCCGCTGACCTTCGCCAAGGAGGTCATGACCTTGGACGACATCTCCGGCGGCAGGGTGGTGTGCGGCATAGGTGCCGGCGCCTACGGATTCGATGCCGAGGTGTTCGGTGATTCCCCGCTTCCGGTCGGCGAACGGCACGCGCGGTTCAAGGAGTTCACGGAGCTGACCGATCTGCTGCTGCGGCAGAGCGAGACGGACTACTCCGGCGCCTACTACCGAGCCCGCGGCGCCCACATGGCCCCCGGCTGCATTCAACGACCGCGGGTGCCGCTCGCCGTGGCCGCAGGCGGCCCCCAGGGCATGAGGCTCGCGGCACGGCTGGCGGAGTCGTGGATCACGGTCGGACTGCCCGGCCTGGGTGAGACCGCGCGGTTCGACGAGGCGAGCGGGCTCCTGCAGGATCAGGCCAAACGCCTCGACGAAGCCTGCGGGGCCGAGGGACGTGATCCGCGGTCCCTCGGCCGGACCGTGGTGGCCGGAGCGCAGCTGGGCGGCGTGCTGTCGTCGCGGGACGCGTTCGAAACGGCTCGGGGCATGTTCGAGGACCTGGGATTCACCGACATGGTGGTGTTCTGGCCGCGGCACGAGGAGCCCTTCCAGGGCACCGAGGACGTACTCGATGACATCGCACCCCTGCTGGGGGCGGCACCGGACGATCCCGAAGGGTCCGGCGGCGACCCGGGCAGCCGGGTGCGGCCGGCAGGAGGGCAGCGGTGAACGGTGCGCAAGCGCTGATCGGCACGCTGGCCGCCTCCGGCATCGGGGTCTGCTTCGCCAATCCGGGGACGTCCGAGCTTCATCTGCTCCAGGCGGTCGACGAGCATCCGGACCTGCGCGGGGTCCTCTGCCTGTTCGAGGGGGTGGCGACGGGGGCGGCCGACGGCTACGGCCGGCTTGCCCCGACGCCCGCTGCCACATTGCTGCACCAGGGGGCCGGCCTCGCCAACGGCCTGGCTCATCTGCACAACGCCCGGCGCGCCCACACCCCGCTGGTCACCCTCGTCGGTGACGGCGCGACCACACGCTCCGCCCTTGACGGGCCCCTTGACTGCGACGTCGAGGCCCTGGCCCGCCCCATGTCGTGCTGGGTCGCGACCGCGACCGCGGCCACAGACGCCGCGGCCGCCGTGGAGGCGGCCACACGTGCCCCGGGTGGTCCGGCCACCCTGGTCGTACCCGCGGACGTGGCGTGGTCGCCGGCGGAACCCGGCCCGGCGGCGACGCCGCCCCCACCCGCTCCCGCCGTCGACGAGGAAACGCTGGCCCATGTCGCCAAGGTGCTGCGGGCGGAACCGCACACCATGCTGCTGCTGGGGGGACCGGCACTGACCCCTCGCGGGCTCGCCGCAGCGGACCGCATCGCCGCAGCAACCGGTGTTGCCGTCCTCACCGAGGCCTTCCCCGCCCGGCTCCCGAGGGGCACCGGCCTGCCGCGCGTGGAACGGCTGAGCGGAGACCCTGCCGCGGCCCGCGCGCGGCTCGAGACGTTTCGGCATCTGGTACTGGCCGGTGCCTCCCGGCCGGTCGCCGCCTTCGCCGAGCCCGGACGCCCGGGCGAACTCCTCCCCGCCGACTGCGCCATCACATCGCTCGGCACCTGCGGTGACGACCTGGTCACCGCGCTGGAGAACCTGGCCGACGGCCTCGCTGCGCGGAGCCGACCGCGGCTGCTGCGGCGCCGGCCGCCCGCGCCGCAGGCACCGGAGCGGCCACTGGACGGCTCCACCCTGGCCTCTCTGGTGGCGGCGGCGCTGCCCGAGGACGCCATTGTGGTGGACGAGTCCAACACCTTCGGCGGCGTACTGTCGGACGCTCTGGCCACGGCCTCGCGCCACGACCTGCTCACCCTGTGCGGTTTCGCGATCGGTCAGGGCCTGCCCCTGTCCATCGGCGCGGCATTGGCCTGTCCGGGACGTCCGGTGCTCTGCCTCGAGGCGGACGGCAGCGCAATGTACTCCCTCAGCGCCCTGTGGACCCAGGCACGCGAGGGGCTCGACATCACCACCGTCGTCCTCGACAACGGGGGTTACGCGATCCTGCGGCGCGAGAGCAGACGTCTTCTGGGCGAACAGACCGTCCTCTCACCCCTGTTCGACATCCGTGCGCCCGCTGTGGACTTCGCGGCCCTGAGCACGGGGCTCGGCGTCCCCGCCTCACGTGCCCACACGTCCGGCGAGCTGGCCGCACAACTCGCCCGGGCCCTCTCGGAGTCCGGTCCGCACCTCATCCAAGTGACGCTGCCCGCGTTGCACTGAACCGCCGACCGCCCACTCCCCCACCTCTTGCCGCCCACGTCCCGCACCGCTTCGGACCGACGCGAGTCGGCCCGCACGAGCACCGTGGAAGGAAGAACAGCCCATGACCACCGATACCGGACCCCAGCACGCAGCCGTGCCCAGCGGGAACGTCAGCGCCAACGACTCGCCCATCTACACCCTGTTCGATACGGACGTGACCACGGCCCTCGAACGCGAGCACATCCTGCGGCTGGCAGCCGGCGTCAGCGGCTCGGTGCATGTCAAGGGCTTCGGACGGCCGCAGGACTGCCGCGACATCATGGAGGCACTGGCCGACCACCCGCTCGGCGCCTACGACGAGCGTCTCATCTACCCGCGGATCGCCAAACTCGGGCCCGCCGCCTACGACTTCTATGTGGCCCACGGACTGGACGAGGAGTACTGGAAGCGCGCCGAGGAGGCCGTGGGCATCCGCAGGACGCTGCTGCGTGGCCAGGACCCCATGGACATCGCCGTCGCGCGGGTCCGCAAGGGATGGGGTGACGATGTGGAGTACGCCCGGTCCGGCGGACGGCCCATGTTCGCCGGCATGATCCGCGAGGTCGCCAACGGCGCGAAACTGCACTTCGACGAGATCACCCGGGAGAGTCCCGGGCTGCTCGACGAGACCCCGGCCGGCTTCCTCACTCTCAACTGGTACCTCGACATGCCGGAGCACGGCGGGAGCGTGTCGGTGTACCGGCACCGCTGGCGCCCGGCCGACGAGCAGTACCGCGACCGGTACGGCTACACCCAGGAGGCGGTGGCCGACGAGCCGTACGTCACGGTCCGTCCGGAAGTGGGCGACGCCGTGCTGTTCGACTCGCGCAATCTGCACTCCATCGAGCAGATCTCCGGTGGGGGCCGCCGCGTGACGCTGTCCTTCTTCCTCGGTATCACCGGACGCGGCCCTCTGCATCTGTGGTCCTGAAGACGCACCCGAAGGCATGGAAGACGAGGACCCGCCATGCTCACAGCTGACGACATCGCCACCTACCACAGGGACGGCGTGCTGTTCGTGCCCGGTATGTTCAGTCAGTCGGAGACCGAAGCACTCCGGTCCGCCTTCGAACGGGATGCGAAGATCCCCGGCGACCACCGCATCACCGAGTCCAACGACAGCGACGTGCGCGCGGTGTACGCCTCCCATGTGCGCCAGCCCGAGTTCGCCTCGCTCACCCGGTCGGCGCGGCTGCTCGGCTCCGCGCAGCGGCTGCTGGACACGCCCCTGTACGTGTACCAGCTCAAGACGAACGCCAAGCCCGCGTTCGCCGGCGACAAGTGGGCCTGGCACCAGGACTTCCTGGCCTGGCGGCTGGCCGACAACATCGCCCGTCCGCGGCTGGTCAACGCCGCGGTCTTCCTGGACGACGTCACCGAGTTCAACGGACCGGTCATCTTCGTGCCCGGGTCGCACACCGCCGGTCTGGTCCACCGCGACCGCAACGACATGGCGAGGTCGGAGCAGCACCTCGACCCCGACGACATCGCGCTGACCCCGGGTGAGCTCGCCGCCTGTGTGGAACGGGGCGGCATGGTGAGCCCGAAGGGACCGGCCGGCTCGGTCGTCTTCTTCCATCCGGAGATCGTGCACGGCTCGGCACCCAACATGGCCCCGTACCCCCGTCGCCTGGCGATCATCACCTACAACGACGTCGCCAATCCGCCACGGCCCGTCGGGACGCCACGCCCCGAGTACCTCGCGAGCCGGGACGTCACCGCGCTCACGGTCGCCGACGACGCACTCATCAGCGGGCGGCCGTGACTCAATTCCTCTCCCCCGACCGTGAGCAGCAGGGAAGGTGATCAAGTGACCACCAGTCGTGCCATCGTCCTCCAGGAGTACAACTCGCCGCCCGTCATCGCGGAGTTCGACCTCGCGGCACCCGCGCCCGGCGGCATGACCGTGGCCTGCCGCTACGGCGGTATCTGCGGCACGGACCTGCACCTGATCGGCGGTCATCTCGACGTACCGATCCCGCTCGTGCTGGGCCATGAAGGACTGGGCACCGTGCACGAACTGGGCGAGGGCACCACGCACGACGTCAACGGCCGGCCGCTCGCGCCCGGCGACACCGTCATGTGGGCCTCCTCCATCGCCTGCGGCCGCTGCCACGCCTGCCAGGAACTGCGAGAACCGACCCTGTGCGAGAACCGGCGTACCTACGGCGTCAACCGGTCGATGACCGCAGGATCTCCACTCGCCGGCTCCTGGGCGGAGTTCATCAGGCTCGCGCCGGGCACCACGGTGATCAAACTCCCCGAAGGCATCGATCCCGTCGCGGCGATGTCCCTGGCCTGCGCCGGACCCACCATGATCCACGCCCTCTGGGAACGGCGGCCGGTCCGGCTCGGTGAGACCGTCGTCGTCCAGGGCAGCGGTCCCGTCGGCCTCGCCGCGGCCTGTTTCGCCCAGCTGGCCGGCGCCCACGTGATCATGGTGGGCGGGCCGCGCGCCCGCCTCGCGCTCGCCCGTACCGCAGGGATCGCGGACCAGCACATCGATGTCGTCGACTCCGGTGACATGGAGGCCGCCCGCAAGGTCGTGCTGGAGACGACCGGGGGCCGCGGTGCCGATCTGGTCATCGAGTGTGCCGGGGTGCCCGAAGCCGTCGAGCAGGGTACGCGGCTGGTGCGGCGCAGCGGCTCGTACCTGGTCGTCGGCCAGTACACCGACAGCGGCAACACCTGGTTCAACCCTCATCAGATCGTGTACCGGCAGCTGGAGGTCATCGGTTCCTGGGCCTTCACGGGCGCCCATCTCAATCAGTACGTACGCATGCTGCCCGCCCTCACCGAACGCTTCGACCTGGCCAGTGTCGTGACGACATTCCCGCTGGCCGACGTCCACGACGCCCTGGAGCACGTGGCGGCCGGCGCCGTCATGAAGGCTGTGCTCGCCGCATGACGCCGACACCTTCGACCGCGGCGTACGACGCCGTCCCGACGGTCGCCGAGGAGTTCCGCCGGCAGGCGGCGCTGACCCCGCAGGCGGTGGCCGTCGAAACGGACGACGCGCGCTACAGCTATGCCGAGTTGGACGCCTGGGCCGACGACTTGGCACGGCAGCTGCGTACGGCCGGCCTCGGGCCGGAGGACATCGTGGGCGTGGCGTTGCCCCGCTCGCCGGCCCTCGTGGCCGCTCTCCTCGCCGTGCTGCGCGTGCATGCGGCCTATCTGCCGCTGGATCCGGACGCGCCTCGGGGACGCGTCGAGCACATCCTGCAGGACGCCGCTCCGGCCCTGCTGCTGCACGACACCGCCACCCGGGAGTTCGCCGCCCACACCGCCGTACGCCGCTCGCTCGAGGTCGCGGCGCTGCCGCCCGACGGCCTGAAGACTTCGTCGGTGCCCGACGGGGGCACCGACTCCACCCATCCCGGCACACCGGTCTACGTGATCTACACCTCCGGGTCGACCGGTCGGCCCAAGGGCGTGGTGATGGGCGCCGGCGCGCTGTGCAACCTCCTGCGCTGGCACCTCGCGAGCATGGCACCCGGTCCCGGCCGGCGCATCGCCCAGTACACCGCCATCGGCTTCGACATCTCCGCGCAGGAGATCTTCTCCACCCTGGTTTCGGGTGCCACGCTGGTGATCCCCGGTGAGGAGACCCGCCGCGACCCGACGCGCTTGGCCCGGTGGCTCGGGCGTCGGCGCGTCAGCGACCTCTTCGCCCCCAACCTGATCGTGGAGGCCGTCTGCGAAGCCGCCCTCGCGCAGGGGCTGACACTTCCCGACCTCACCCATGTCGCTCAGGCCGGCGAACAGCTCACGCTCAGCGAGACGGTGCGCACGTTCTTCCGTCTGCGACCGGGCCGTCTCCTGCACAACCACTACGGCCCTACCGAGACCCACGCCGCCACGTTCCACGTGCTGCCCGCCGACCCCGCCGACTGGCCCCGGCGCGCCCCGGTGGGCGGGCCCATACCCGAGACCGGTGTACACCTCCTCGACGACCGCCTGCGGGAGGTCCCCGACGGCGCCGAGGGCGAGGTCTTCGTCAGCGGAAAGGCCCTGGCGCGCGGCTACCACGGACGCCCTGACCTGACGGCGGACCGCTTCCTGCCGAGTCTGTTCGGCGTGGCGGGCGAGCGGATGTACCGCACCGGGGACATTGCGCGCCGCCGTCCCGACGGGCTGCTGGAGTATCTCGGCCGCGCCGACCAGCAGCTGAAGATCCGAGGAGTCCGAGTCGAACTGGGTGAGGTCGACGCCGCCCTCCGGGAACATCCGGATGTGCGCGACGTCGCCGTCGTCGCCCGGGGCAAGGGCGGCGCGCGGCGGCTGGACGGCTACCTGGTCGCTGCCGACGGTGCCCGGGACGTCGTCGCCCGGGTGCGGGCACGGCTGGCCGAGACGCTGCCCCCGGAGATGATCCCGGCGACGTTCACGCTGCTGCCGGCGATTCCGGCCAATTCCAACGGCAAGGTGGACCGCAACGCCCTCCCGCTTCCCGCCGGGGCGATCGATGCGCCCGATGGGCGAACGGGGGGCCCGAACACCTTGGCGCAGATCTTCGCCGACTGCCTGAACGTCTCCGGAGTGGGCGAGGACGACGATTTCTTCCTGCTGGGCGGGCACTCGCTGTCCGCTGCCCGCCTCGTGGCGCGGGTCCGTGCCGAGCTCGGCCATGAGGTGACCATCGCCGACGTCTTCCGCCACCCGACGGTGCGCCGGCTGGCCGGGGTGCTGCGGTCCAAGGAGTCGCTCCTGCCGGCCGTCGTCCCCGTCGAACGCCGCTCCTTTCTGCCGACCGCATTCGCCCAGGAACGGCTGTGGGTCCTGGACCAGTTCACCGGGCCCACCGACCTCTACAACGTCCCTGTGGCGGTGAGCCTGCGCGGAGCACTCGACGTCGCCGCTCTGCGGACGGCGGTGGGCGACGTACTGGAGCGCCACGAGGCGCTGCGCACCGTCGTGGGCTGGGACGAGAACGCGCTGTGTCAGCGGGTGCTGCGCACCGACGAGGCCCTGCACTGGCAGGTCAGGGACGGCCTGCGCGGCACCACTCTGCACGAGGCCGTGCGCGACGCGGCCCGGCGCCCCTTCCGGCTGGACGAGGAAGTGCCGCTGAGGGCCGAGCTGTTCGGTGACGGCGAAAGCGACCACGTCCTGCTGCTCCTGCTCCACCACATCGCGGTGGACGGCTGGTCGGTCAAGCCCCTGGCCAAAGATCTCGGCTTCGCCTATGCCTCCCGCAGGGCCGGTCTGAAGCCGCCCTGGCGGGCGCTGCCCGTGCAGTACGCCGACTACGCCGTCTGGCAGCGGACGTTGTTCGACGTCGAGCGGCCCTCTGAGCTGTGTCGGCGTCAGGAAGCGTACTGGCTCAAGAACCTCAGCGGCGCGCCCGAAGTGCTGCCGTTGGCCACCGACCGCCCGCGTCCCGGGGTGCTCAGCACGCGCGGAGCCCGGGTCGAGGTCCGCATCGGCGGTGACCTGCACCGGGCCGTGCGGGCCATGGCGCAGCGGCTGGGCTGCACGGTCTTCATGCTGGTGCACACGGCCCTTGCCCTTCTGCTCCGCAGCCGGGGCGCGGGCGACGACGTCGTCATCGGCGCGACCGTGGCCGGGCGGCTGGACGGGGCGCTGGACGAACTCATCGGGCTGTTCGTCAACACGCTCGCCCTGCGCGTCAACCTGTCAGGTGACCCCACGCTGGCCGATGCGGTCGCGCGGGTACGGGAGACCGACACGGCCGCCTTCGAGGCACAGGAGCTGCCGTTCGACCGCGTCGTGGAGGCGCTGAACCCGGAACGGTCGATGTCCCGCAATCCCGTGGTGCAGGTCATGCTGGCCTTCCAGGTCGGCGGCCCCGAGATCCCCGGACTTCCCGAACTGGAGGCGGAGGTGCGGGTGCTCGGACTGGACGTGGCCAAGTTCGACCTCACCTTCGAACTCACCGAGGTCGAGGACGCGGGTTTCGGGTCCGGGGGGATCACCGGGCACCTGGAGTACGCCACGGACCTCTTCGACCACGAGACGGCACGGGACATGGTCCGCGACCTGGACGCCGTGCTGCGGACCATGGTCGCGCGACCAGGTCTTCCCATCCACCGGCTCGAGGAGACCCTCGTGGGCACCTGACCCTCCGCGGGCGTACCGGGCTTGCCGGTACGCCCGCCCACGCCGGCACACCCGCCCTGACGACCGGCAGAACAGTGCAGAACAGAAAGGCGCCTTGTGGCACGTTCCGATCCCCGATCCGCCGACGGTCCGCCGAGCTCCCCCGGCCGGCCCACGCCCGACGACGAGAGGGCGGCGGAGATGTCCGCGCCCGCGGCGACCGGGCTCGCCGACCGGGTGCTGCGCAGGGTTCCGGCCCTGCTGCGGCACACCGGCTTCCGTCGCTACTGGACCGCCCAGACGATCTCCTACCTGGGTGACCAGGTCACCATCGTGGCGCTGCCCCTGGTCGCGGTGGTCACGCTGGACGCCGGCCCCGGCGAGGTGGCGGTCCTGTCGGCGGCCGGCTCACTGCCCAGTCTGCTGTTCTCGCTGCATGCCGGGGCCTTCGCCGACCGCCGCGGCCACCGGCGCCGGATGATGGTCGTGGCCGACGTCGCCCGGGCGTTCCTGCTGCTGACCGTGCCGGTCGCGTACCTCCTGGACGCGCTCACTCTCAACCAGCTGTACGTCGTGGCCTTCTGCACCGGTTCGCTCGCCGTGTTCTTCAACGTGTGCGCGACCGGACTGTTCACCTCGGTGGTGCCGCGCTCCGGCTATGTCCAGGGGATGTCGCTGGTCAAGGGAAGCTACTCCTTCTCCTGGACCGCGGGCCCCAGCTTCGCGGGCGTGCTGGTGCAGATCCTGTCCGCACCGGTCGTACTCGTACTGGACGTCCTGTCCTTCCTCGGATCGGCATCGCTGATCGGGTCGATCTCCGCGAAGGAACCGTCCGGCGAACCGGCCCAGCGCGGACACATCAAGGAGGGTCTCCGGTTCGTCCTGCGCACCCCGGCGCTGCTGGCGAAGTTCCTGACCGACGCGAGCCTGAACTTCTTCTACTCGGTGTACTTCGCGCTGCTGATCCTGTACGCCACCCATGAGCTGGGCCTGGCGCCGGGGCTCATCGGCCTGGTGCTCGGCGGCGGCGCGGTGGGGGCGCTGATCGGCTCGGCGGCGGCCTCCGCGGTCATCCGCCGGACCGGGATCGGGCGGGCCTTCTTCCTCGGGTCGCTGCTGTATCCGGGGGCGCTGGCGCTCGCGCCGCTGGCCTCCGGATCGCCATGGCCGGCCGCCATGCTGCTGACGGCCGCCGAGTTCGCCTCCGGATTCGGCCTCATGGTGTGCGACATCGCCGGCAGTTCGATCCAGCAGGCCCTCACCCCGGACCGGCTGCGGTCCCGGGTGCAGGGGGCCTATCTGCTGTTCGACAACGGGGCCCGGCCGCTGGGTGCCCTGGCCGGCGGGGCGTTGGGCACCTGGATGGGGCTTCGGCCCACCCTGTGGGTGGCCGTCGTCGGCGGTGTCGGCTGCGTCCTCCTCCTGCTGCTCTCCCCGCTGAGCCGGATGCGGGAGTTGCCGGAGGAGGCGAAGTGACGGCGGGTTTCCCGGTTTCGTGGTCAGCTGCGCAGCTCCGCCGCCATCTCCTCGAACGCCGCCGCATAGGCGTCGACCGCCTGTTCGTCATGCGTGACCGACAAGGTCCATTCCTGATCCCGGTTGGGCGTGGTGTAGACGCCCCGGTTGAAGTGGTACAGCCAGAACAGCCGACTGAGCTCGGGGTCACGGTGCCGGTGGAACGACGCGAAGTCGGTGACCGGTGCGGGCGCGAAGGTGACGCATCCTTTGGCTCCGATGCCGACCGTGTAGGCGGGCAGCCCGTATTTGGCGATGACGTCGTCGCAGGCGTCGGTCAGGCGCTGGTTGATGCGTTCCAGGTGGGTGTACGCCTCAGGTGTGAGCACGTCCAGCAGGTTGGCCCGGGCGGCGGCGGTGCCCAGGGGGTTGCCGTTGTAGGTGCCCACCTGGTAGACGGCGCCGTCCCGTACCACGGACATGACCTCGTCCGATCCGCCGATCGCGCCCATGGGCAGTCCACCGCCCAGGGCCTTGGCGAGGGTGACGAGGTCCGGCCGGACGCCGAATCGCTCGGTGCCCCCGCCGGCGGCCACGCACAGTCCGGTCTTCACCTCGTCGAAGATGAGGACGATGCCGTGCCGTCGGGTGATGTCGCGCACGGCCTCGAGGTATCCGTCGAGGGGCAGGACGACCCGCATGTTCATCACGACCGGCTCGAGGATGAAGCAGGCCGGTGTCCGGCCTTCCACGACGAGCCGCTCGATGCGCCGTTCGGTCGCCTGCGCGTCGTTGTAGGGCACGGCCACCGTCAGATCCACCGTGGCGGGCGGGATGCCGGCGCCGTAGGGCAGGGAGGCCAGCCGGTCGGGTGTGCCGATGTCGTCGTGGTCCCCGGCGATCGACACCATGACCGTGTCATGGTGCCCGTGGTAGCCGCCGAACACCTTCAGAACCGTGTCCCTTCCGGTGTGAGCGCGGGCGATCCGGATGGCGTCCATGGTCGCCTCGGAGCCGGAGTTGGTGTAGCGCCACTGCGGCAGTCCCCAGCGCCGTCGCAGCTCCTCCGCGACGATCACGGCGTCCTCGGTGGGGGCGGCGAAGTGGGTTCCGAGGCCGTAGCGTTCGGCGATCGCCCGGCCGATCGCGGGATGGGCGTGGCCCTGGATCATCGAACCGAAGCCGTTGTGGAAGTCCCACATCTCATTGCCGCTGACGTCCCGGACGCGGGGCCCGCTGCCGCCGGTGAAGTAGATCGGCCAGGGTTCACGCACTTGGTAGGAGGAGGCGACACCGCCGGAGAGCGCGGAACGCGCACGACGGTACATCTCGCCGGACTCCCTGGTCCGGCCGGCCAGCCGCTTCTCCTCGCGCTCGGTGAGATCGCGCACTCGTCGGCGGTCGACCGGTTCGGGGGACATGGCCACGCGATTCCTCCGTTGCATCGGACGGGCACGGAAAGATCCGGACAGGAAGGGGATCTACTGAATCGACTGCTTCAGCAAACACGCGGCCACAGTATTTCTCCGTCTTTGCGCGTGCGTCAAGAGCCGTTCATCGACAACGCTGTTGATGTCGGCGCATTTATTACGGCAGCATTGACCGCCTGTTGGCGGTCTGGATATTCTGCCTGCGTTCACGTCGCACGGCCCCCTCCGGAACTTTCGGCCGCTACCGCGCAAGCCGTCAACTCGACACGTTGTCCGTCCCGTCCAGCACAATTCTCCATGGTGCGGGAAGAGGGATCATCCAGGTATGTCGCCCCGCCATACCCAGGCGGACGATATTCCGGAAACGATATGCGAGGGTGAGGCAGGAACATTGAGGAACGCGAGATCAAAGCCTCCTTCCACGAAAGACAACTCAATTTCGGACAGCGGCGACGGGTTACTGGACCCGTACGATCTGGTAGGAGTCGGATTCGGCCCCTCGAATCTCTCCCTGGCCATCGCGGCCCGGGAGCTCGATCCCACCAGAAGCTGCCTTTTCATCGAGCGAAAACCGGAATTCAGCTGGCATCCGGGAATGATGATCGATGGTTCCCGTATGCAAATCTCGTATCTCAAAGATCTCGCCACGATGCGCAATCCTAGAAGTGCGTACTCGTTCCTCAACTACCTCAAGCAGTGCGGCCGGCTCGAACACTTCCTCAACCTCAACGAACTGCACCCCTCCCGCCTGGAGTACAGCGGCTATCTGCGCTGGGCCGCGGACGACTTCGCCGACCAGGTGCGCTACGGCACGCACGTCGAGGCCGTTTCCCCCGTCGCGCAGGACGACGGCATCGCGGGAGCGCTGTTCGAGGTGCGGATACGGGATGCCGCGACCGGACAGGCCGAGACCGTCCACGCCCGCAACGTGGTGGTGGCACCCGGTGGCGTGCCCCGCATCCCTCCGGGCGTGGACGCGTCCTGCGCCGTCCACTCCGGCGAGTTCCTGCCGGGGTTCGCCCGGAAGCTGCCCGACACGACGGCGCGGCAGAGGGTCCTTGTCGCGGGCGACGGCCAGAGCGCCGGCGAGATCACGCTGTTCCTGCTCAACGGCTACCCCGAGACCGAGGTCCACCTGGTCGTCTCCGGCTACGCCCCCCGTCCCACGGACAACAGCCCCTTCGTCAACGAGCAGTTCTACTCAGCCAGCGCCAAGGCGTTCCACGCACGGGAGCCACGCCGGCGCGCCCAGGAGCTGTCCGCCCTGCGCAACGCCAACTACAGCGTCATCGAGGGCGAGCTGATCGACACCATCTACCGCATCGCCTATCAGGACAGGGTCCGGGCACGTCAGCGCCTGCACATCCATCCCTACGCACGTCTGGTCGGCGGCGAGCCCGGCGCCGACGGCCGCGGCGTACTGACGACGATCGAGGACCGGCTGGACGGCACCCGCAGCAACCTGCTGTGCGACGCCGTCGTCCTGGCCACCGGTTACGACCGGGAGCTCGACAAGCAGATCTTCGCGGACGTCCTGCCGCACATCGACCGGGACGAGGCCGGCGAACTGGTCCTGTCGGACGCCTGTCGTGTGGCACTCGCGCCGCACATCACCGCGGGGCTCTACGTCCAGGGCCTGGGTGAGCAGGCCTTCGGCCTCGGCGACACGCTGCTCTCCCTACTGCCCTTCCGGTCCGCGGAGATCTTCCAGGACGTCCGGCGACACCTCGGGCCCACCAGGCAGCCCGCCGCCACCCGCAACCGCCGGGCCCCGTACCCGCCCTCGCGGCACCTGGAGCACGACATCGAGAAGCTGTACGCGGTCATGGACCGTTACCGGTTCGCCACACTGATATCGGCCCGCGGGGCCGACGATCCGGTCGTCACGCAGCTGCCGTTGATCCTCGACCGGCAACGCGGCGCCCATGGCGTGCTGTTCGGCCATCTGGACCGCACGAACCCGCACGCGCGGCTCCTCGACGACCGCCCGGTGACCATACTGTTCCACGGCCCGAACAGCTACATCTCCCCGCACGTCTACGTATCCGACCAGTTGCCCACATGGAACTCGGTCACAGTGACAGTGCGCGGGCGTGCCCGCATCCTCGACTCCCAGGAGCGGGTCGTCGAGGGTCTGTGCGCCATCTCCCGGCTCAACGAGCAACCGGGGAGAGAGCCCCTGAGCCCGCACGACGAACGGATCGGACGGCTCATCGAGTTCATCGTCGGCTTCGAGATCGACATCGACGACATCACCGGACGCTTCAAACTCTCCCAGGACCGCGAGGACACCGACCGTCGACTGGCGGCCATCGCGCTGGCCGAGACCGCCCGCACCAGCCAGCGGGACTTCCTCGGCTACCTCGTCGGCCTGCCGCTGGACCCACCGGCGAGCGAGAACACGGCCACGGTCCGCCCGGTCCGGCTCACGCCGGCGGAACCGGCAAGCGACCACCACAGCGAAATCGGAGGACATGTCAGTGGCTGACACCGGCAACGGCCGTACCCAGGACCTCTTCCTCGTCGTGCGCAACGCCGAGGAGCAGTACTCGATCTGGCCGGAAGGGCGTGAGGTCCCGGACGGCTGGACAGCGATCGGCGATCCGCGCCCCAAGGAGGAATGCCTCGCCCATATCGGCGAAGTCTGGACGGACATGCGCCCGGCGAGTCTCCGGCGGAGCATGGCGCAGGACTCCGCGAGGTAGCACCCGTACGCACTCTCCAGGAGACATCATGAGTACACCGGACGTCACCGCCCAGCGGTCCTCGCGCTTCGAGGTGAACCGCGCGTTACCGGCCCCCCTCTTCCATCACGTCGGCGTCCAAACCGCCGATCTGGAGACTTCGCAGGCGTGGTACGCGGAGTTCTTCCAGGCCCGCACCTCATGGACTCTCACCCGCTTCTCCGAGCTGACCCTCAGCCGCCTTCCCGGCATCACCCGTCTCGTGGAGATGGTGTGCGGCCCGCTGCGCTTCCACCTGTTCGAGCGGCCCGGCAGCGGGACGGGCACGCTGGACGACGGCGCGACGCAGTACCAGCACCTGTGCCTGGAGGTGGACTCCCCCGAGACGCTCCGGCAGTGGCGCGCACGCTGGCTCGAGGTGTCGCGCAGCGGCCGTTACAGCTTTCGCTCCGAGGACGGCCCGACAGAGGTGGTGGTCGACAGCGACGGGGTGCAGAGCTTCTACTGCCTCGATCCCAACGGGCTGGAGTTCGAGTTCACCTACGTTCCGGGACCGTGACATGCCGGCGGGGGACACCACACACCGACCCGTGCCGGCGGACGACGAGTGGGACTACGGCGGCTACCGCTACGGCCTGGAACCGTTGTTCCTGCCCTCCCCGGGGGAGGCGGCCCGGGCCCGGCGGGCGCCCCTGACACTGGCGGGCACCACGGACCAACGGCGCGCCGAGCCGGCCACGCCGGCCTTCGCGGCCGTACGACCGTCGAACGCACCGGACCTTGAAGTCATGGACGACATCTTCTGGTTCCGGTGGATCACCGGACATCAGGTCACCTTCCTGCTCTGGCATCTCATGGCCCGCGCCCTGCCGTCCGGACCGTCCGTGGACGACGAGGCGGCTATCGCCCAGCTGACCTGCCTCACCGAGGGCTGCAACGCGATGCTGCTTTACACCGGTTCGTGCACGCCCGAGGCGTACGACAGATTCATCCGCCCCGCCATGTACCGCCAGCATCATGGTTTCTCCGGTGCCTGGGCGCCGGACTACGCACCGGTGCGGAGGCTGTTCGGCGTGCGGCCGCCGACCTGGGTGGCGGCCCCCGGGGCGAAGCAGCTGCACGACGCCCTGCGCGTCAACCACGCCGTGCACGGTGCCGTGGCGGCACGGCTGGCGCCCGGCAGCCAATCGTTGCTCCAGCGGTTCGCCCCCGCCATGCGGGCACAGGAACGGTCCGTGTACGGAGTCATGTTCGACGACTTCTTCCTCACCACCCGCCGTGACGTCTCCGACGAGCACGTCCACGCGCAGCTGGAACGCCGCCTGCACGCCGTCCTCTTCGACATCCACCGCAACCGGTTCCACCCGGCCGGCCCGACCACTGCGCCGGCGCAGCACGGTGTGCCCGTCCGAGAGTGCGAAGAACGCTTCCCCACCATCGTGGCGCGGCTGATGCCGCTGCCCAGGGTCACCGTCTGACCCGGTCCGGCCCGAGGCGGACGGGGCGCAGGCGTGACCTCGCAGCGCGAAGGAGTGAGTGACTTGCCGAACTCGACACTGGCCCTGGACGCCGCGGTCCTACGGGACGTGGCGGCACTCGCCCATGCCTGTGCGGCCCCTGAGCCCGCCGTCCTGGCCGCCGCCGTGTGCGCCACCCTGTACCGCTACGACGTCGGGGAGACCTACGCGGTGTCCTTCGCCGGCGTCGGCGCCGCGCCACCGAACGGATCGGCGGCGCTACGCATCACCATGGCGGACGACGAGCCGTTCTCAGCCCTGTGCCGCCGCGCCCCGGAACCGGCGCCGGAGGACACCGCCCCCACCGTATGGATCGAGGCGGCGGGAGGGGCGGCGGGCGGATTCCTCGTCACGCCGAAGGAACTTCCCGAGGGCGCGGCGTCGTCCTGGCCCGGGGCACTGCGCTGTCTGCTGCGGGACGCCCTCTCCCGGCCGGAGACACCGGTCGGCTGTCTGCGCCTGCAGTCCGCCCGAGCGGCACACGAAGAGGTGACCGCGGTCAACGGTCGGGCGGAGGCCCCACCCCAGCACCCATTGCTGCACCAGATGTTCGAACGGGCCGCCGCACGGCACCCGGATCGGCCGGCGGTGATCACGGACAAGGCCACGGTCACCTATCGCACGCTCGACATCTGGGCCGACCGGTTCGCCGCCCGCCTGCGCGCCTGCGGAGCAGGACCCGAGCGCACGGTCGGTGTACGCCTCGACCGGTCCGTCGACCTGGTGGTGGCGCTGCTGGGTGTCCTCAAGAGCGGATCCGCGTTCGTGCCGCTGGACAGGCGGCTGCCGCCGGAACGCACCCGCGCGGTGCTGCGGGCCGCGGACAGCGTCCTGGTGGTCTGCGACGACGACCAGCGTCCGGACTTGGAGGAACTGCGGGTGCCGCTGGTCAGCGACGTCGTCCCCGAAGCCACGCCGCCCGAGACGGCTCGCGCTGCCCGGCCGCGGCCCGCGCAGATCCCGCTCAGCCCCGAGAACGCCGCCTGTCTGTACTTCACCTCCGGCTCCACGGGGGTGCCCAAAGGTGTGGTCATCGACCACCGCAACGCGGCCGGACGGGTCGACTGGATCGCGCGGCGCTACGGCATGGGCCCCGGCTTCGTGGTGCTGCACAAGACTCCCCTCATCTTCGACGTGGCCGTCATCGAGATCCTGTCGCCACTGGCCGTTGGTGGCGCTGTCCGTCTCGCCGCGGCCGAGGGCGAGGCGGACACCAGTCATCTGGCCGATGTGCTGCGCTCCGGCGAGGTGACCTTCGTGCATTTCGTGCCCTCGATGCTCAAGACGTTCCTGGCCGCGGTCGCAAACGCCGCCTTCCCCGGGGTGCGATGGGTGCAGACCTCGGGCGAGGCGATGCCCGCGTGGCTGGTGGAACCGGTGCGGCGCGCCTTCCCGGACGCCGTTGTCCACTCCGCGTACGGCCAGACGGAGACCTCGGAGGTGGCCGTCTGGGAGGCCGGCACGGCGACGGGACCGAATGTGCCGGTCGGCCGGCAGGTGGGCCCCTACCGGCTGTACGTCCTGGACGAGGCGCTCAACCCCGTGCCTGCGGGCGTGCCCGGTGAGATCTGTGTGGCCTGCGTCGGCGGGCTGGCCCGCGGCTACCACGGCCTGCCGGCTGCCACCGCCGAACGCTTCGTCCCGCATCCCTACGCGGTGGCGCCCGGAGAGCGGCTGTACCGCACGGGCGACCTCGGGGTGCGCGCCCCGGATGGCACCATCGAGTTCCGGGGACGCAGGGACACACAGGTCAAACTGCGCGGCGCCCGGGTCGAACCGGCGGAGGTCGAGGCCGTGCTGGCGGCGGATCCACAGGTGCGCGACTGTGCCGTGGTGGTACGCGAGGACGCCGGTGGGGACGCCGAGCTCGTCGCGTACGTCGTGGCGCCCGGTGCGCGCGTGGACGACCTGGCCCGACGTGCCGCGGCCGCGCTGCCCGCGTACATGCTCCCGGCCGCGTACGTGCCCATGGAGGCGTTTCCCCACACCGGATCGGGCAAGCTCGACCGGGCCTCCCTGCCGGCGCCCACCGCGGCACAGCGCAGAGCCCGCGGTCGGGGCGAGGCGCCTCGCACACCGCTGGAATCCGAACTGGCCTCGCTCTGGTCGACCGTCCTCGGCGTGGACGACGTGGGCCGCACCGACGCGTTCTTCGCGATCGGCGGCAACTCCCTCAAGGCCGCCCAGGTCATGGGCCGCATCAGCGCCCTGTTCGGGGTCCGCGTCCCGGTGGCAGCGTTCTTCGCCGATCCCACGGTGCGCGGGCTGGCCGCGGAGATCGAGCGCCTGGTGGCGGAGTTGGTGGCGGAGCTGCCGGAGGACGAAGCCGCCCGTCGCATCGAGTCGCTGAAGGAGTGACCAGGCATGGCTGAACTCACCTCCGCGCAGCAGGCCCTGATGCGCCGGCTGCTCGCCCGCAGGTTCTCCGACGACCTCGGCCGGGAGATACCGCGCCGGGAGCCGGGAGCCAAGGTCGGCCTCACCCCGGCGCAGGCCAGCATCTGGTTCTCCGCGCAGCTGTTTCCCGACAGCCCCGAGTACAACATCTTCGACGTGCTGCGGGTGCACCGTCCCGTCACCGAGACGGGCCTGCGCACGGCGCTGCGCGCGCTCGTCGAGCGGCACGACGCCCTGCGCCTGCGCATCGCGGTGGAGGGCAGTGAGGCGTACCAGGAGGAGCTGCCGGTGTTCACCCCCGAGGTGACGTGGTTCGACCTCCGCGACCATCCCGCGGACCGCGCCGACGAGCTCGCCTCGGAACTGGCCAACGACCGCGCCCGCGCCCTGCTGCCTCTCAGCGGCCACCCCCTCTTCCAGGTGTCGGCGATCGCGCTGCCCACCGGTGACACCCTGGTGGTCCTGGTGCTGCACCATGTGATCGCCGACTACGTCACCGAGTACGTGCTGCTGGGCGAGCTGAGCCGCCTGCTGGCCGGCGAGCCCGTCGGGCCGCCGCCTCGGACGGGTTTTCTGGACTACGCGGCCTGGACGAACGTGCGGGCCGACCAGGACCGCGTGGCGGCGGACCTCGGCTACTGGACGACCGTCCTCGCGGGTGACCTGCCCGACCTGGGCGTACCGCACGACCGTCAGCGCCCGGCCGAGCCGACCAGGCGCGGCCACTCGGTGGCTCTGGAAGTACCGGCAGACGTGACGGCGGCGTTGGAGAAGCTGGCCGAGGAACGGGGCACCACCTTGTTCACGGTCTTCCTGGCGGCCTACTACGTGCTGCTGGCCCGGCTCGGCGGCCAGCAGGACGTCATCGTGGGCACCGCGCTGGCCGGCCGGGACCATCCCGAGGTCGAACGCATGGCGGGCTGTTTCGTCAGGACCGTCGCGCTGCGCTCCCAGGTGGAGCGGGGCATGTCCTTTCTCGAACTCGTCGACGCCGTCCACCGCACCGTGATCGGCGCCCAGGATCATCAGACGGCCCCGTTCGAACGGGTGGTGGATGCGCTCGGCGTGCCGCGCCGGCTGGGCGTGCACCCGGTCTTCCAGACGTACTTCGGGTTCCTCAGCGCTCAGGACGAGCAGGTCACCGCGGCCGAGATCGATCCGATCAAGCTGCTGAACTACGACTCCTCGAAATGGGACATGTCGATGTCGCTGTGGGAGACCGACCACGGCGTGGACGGCATCGTGGAGAGCTCCCAGGACCTCTTCAGCCACGACACGGTGGTGCGCCACAAGGACACCTACCTCCACCTGTGTGCCTGCCTGGCCCAGGCCCCGCAGGCCCGGATCGGCTCCCACCCGCTGGTCTCCGCCGCGGAGGCCCACCGCATCCTGTACGGCCTCAACGACCACGCGGCGACCGAGGTGAACGACACCACACTGGCCCGATCCTTCGAGCGGCAGGCCGCGCGCACGCCGGACGCGGTGGCGGTGGTGGCCGGGGACCACACCCTGACGTACCGCCGGCTCGACCGCTGGGCGAACCGCCTGGCGCACGCCCTGCGGGAGTTGGGGGCCCAGCGGGTGGCCCTGCTGATGGAACGCAGCGCCGATGTCATGGTGGCCCTCTATGCGATCGCCAAGAGCGGAGCCGCCTATGTGCCGCTCGAGCCGGACCTTCCGCCGGGACGCCTGGCCATGATGCTTGAGGACACCGCCCCACAGGTCGTCATCGCCGATGCGGCCCGGCTGCCGGAGCTGCCGGACGGCCCCTGGACCGCCGTCACCTTCGCCGCACTCGACGGGCGCGCGGCTCACCTGCCACAGAGCCCGCCGCCCGTGCCGGGCACGGGCGCCCGCCTGTCCCATCTGCTGTACACCTCGGGCTCCACCGGCCGTCCCAAGGCGGTCGCCTGCTCGGTCGCCACCGCGGTCGCCGACATCGCCTGGATGCAGCGCAATCTGGACTACGGTGCCGGGGACGCCATCCTGTTCAAGACGTCCTACGGCTTCGACACCTCGCTGTGGGAGATCTTCTGGCCGCTGTACACCGGAGCCCGGGTCGTCGTGTGCCCCCCGGGCGCGGAGAAGGACCCCGTCCGGCTGCTCGAGGTCATCGAACGCCACCGCGTCACCGTCGTCGATCTCACCCCCACCGTGCTGCAGGCGTTCATGACGGAACTGCGGCCCGGGCGCTGTCCCTCGCTTCGCTATCTGCACACCGGCGGGGAGTTGGTCACCGCCTCGGTACGGGACGCCTTCCGGGCCCGCAGCGACGCCCGGCTGATCAACGGCTACGGGCCCACGGAGACCGGCTGCGTGGCCCACACCCCGCTCGACGACGACACCGGCGCCACCGTGCCGGTCGGCCACCCGCACCGGCACGTGCGCATCCACGTCCTGGACGAGGCACTGAACGTCGTCCCCATCGGCACTCCCGGGGAGGCGTACATCAGCGCCGGCACGATCGCCCACGGCTACCACAACCGCCCGGAGCTGACCGCCGAACGCTTCCTGCCGGACCCTTACGGCCCGCCGGGCCTGCGTATGTACCGCACCGGTGACCTGTGCCGCTATCGCCCGGACGGAACGCTGGAGGTCCTGGGCCGGCTCGACGCCCAGGTCAAGATCCGCGGGATGCGGGTCGAACTCGGCGAGATCGAGGCAGTGCTGCGCCGCCACCAGGACGTCGCGGAGAGCGCCGTCATCACCGTGGGCGAGGGAGAGGGCCTGAACCTGGCCGCCTTCGTCCGCCTGCGGACCGGCGCCACCGCGCAGGCCACCGAACTCCGCGCCCTCGTGGCACGTGAACTGCCGCGCCACATGGTGCCCTTGGCCGTGCAGCCGGTGGACCGCATCCCGGTCACCGTCAACGGCAAGGCCGACCACGCCGCGCTGCGGGGGCTGTGGCGCGGCGCCGTCGCGGCACCGGCGGCCGAGACTGTGCCCCCTGCCGACGATCTGGAGCGGACACTGGCGGACATCTACGCCAAGGTCCTGGGCCTTTCCGGGGTCGGTGTGACGGAGGGCTTCTTCGACCTGGGCGGGCATTCGCTGCTCATCTTCAAACTGATCGCCGAGTGCGAAACGCGGTTGCGTCTGCGACCGCAGGTGGCCGACGTGTTCGCGGCACCGAGCGTGCGGGAGCTGGCCGGCCGGCTGCGCACCGCCGCCACGGACCGGGGCACCCTCCTGGTACCGCTGGCGCCCCGGCCGGGAAAGCCGCTGCTGGTGTGCGTCCACGCCGTGAGCGGGTCGGCCCTGCCGTTCGTCGACCTCGCGAAGAACCTGGACGAGGATTTCTCCGTCTACGGGCTGGAGGCGCCGGACGGCGTCGCGGGACAGCGGACACCTTCGCTGACGGACCTGGCGCGGCACTACGTGCCGGTCGTCGACAGGATCCGAGGGCTCAGCCCGGTGTTCCTGGCCGGCTGGTCGATGGGCGGGTGCATCGCCGTTGAGATGGCCCGTATCTGGCGCCGGACGGGCGTGGACGTCGCCGGTGTCCTGCTGCTGGACTCCTGGCCGCCGGTCCGCTCGCTGCCCGACCCGGTCCACCGCAGTCGTGCCCGGGCCGCGTTCGAGGCGACGGACGTACTGGCGATGGAAGGCGTGGACGCCGCCCTCGCGGGAACCCCGGGCGAGCTGGACAGGCTGCGCCGCGTCACCGACGCGAACAAGAACGCCTACCTCGGCCACGTGCCCGAGCCCTACGACGGGGAGGTGCACCTGCTGCGCGCGAGCCAGGAGTCGACGGAAGAAGTCCGGCACGGCCTGCCGAGCAGCTACGCCTCCCGCGACCGCGGCTGGGGACGGCTGGCGGACACCGTCACCGTGCACGACGTGCCGGGCAATCACCACACCCTGCTCCGTGGTCCGAACGCCGCAGCGCTCGCCGCCGTCATCCGCGACATCGCTGCCGCCGACACGTCCTTCGCCGAACTGTGACGCCGACGCCCACGCCGAACCTCACCGATCTGGAGCTGCCTGTGCCGGATATCTCCACCCGGTGCATGTTCATGCGTCTCGAGCAAAGCGGCAGGGGCCCACGGAACCGTCATGAGGTGGTCGTGTCATGAAGGACATGCGTGAACTACTGGAAGACCTGCGGGCGGACGGCGTGCGCCTGTGGCTGCATCAGGGACGCCTGCGGTACCGCCCGCATCCGGCGCTGACCCAGGAGCGCATCGACCTCCTGCGGACGCATCGGGAGGAGGTCGTCGCGCTACTGCAGGCGGCGGTCACGCACGAGTCGGCGCCCTCCACCGTCCGGCGCCCCGATGCGCTGCCGCTGTCCTTCGCACAGGAGGGTCTGTGGTTCCTCCAGCAACTCGAGGAACCCGGCTCCGCGTACAACGTCGTGACGACGGTGAGCGTTGACGGCATCCTGGACCTGGCGGCGCTGGAACGCTCCGTCCGGGACATCGTGCGCCGCCACGAGGCCCTGCGCACCACCTTCCGGGAGGTGGACGGCGTTCCCATCCAGGTCGTCGGCGACTTCCAGAGGGGCCAGTTCGCCCTGCTGGACCTGCGGTCGGCGGACGAGGAGACACGGGACGGCGCGGTGCATCAGCGGCTGCGGGCGCACGCCGAGCGGCATTTCTCGCTGGCCGACGAGAACCCGTTCGTGGTCGAGGTGGTCACGCTGCGGGACACCGCGCACCTCCTCGTCGTCAACGCCCATCACCTGGTCTTCGACGGTTCGTCCTCCGAGATCTTCTTCCGTGAACTGCGGCTTCTGTACGAGGAGTACGCCGCGGGTGCTCCCGCTTCGCTGCCCGCGCTGCCCGCGCAGTACGCCGACCACGCGCTCTGGCAGCGGCAGTCGTGGGACGAGCGGACCGAGGGAGAGCAGCTCGCCTACTGGCGGGAGCAACTCGCCGGTGCCCCCGACGAGTTGGCGTTGCCTCTGGACCGCGAGCGGCCGCCGGTCTTCGACTTCAGGGGCGCCCAGCACGTCTTCGAGGTCCCGGCACCGCTCGCGGACGACCTGCGCGGGCTGGGCCGCCGGCACGACGCCACACTGTTCATGGTCACGCTGGCCGCCTACCACCTGTTACTGGCGCAGTGGAGCGGCCGACAGGACATCAGTGTCGGCATCCCGGTGGACGGACGGGGTCATCGCGACGCTGAAGGGCTGATCGGGTGCTTCGTCAACACGGCCGTGATCCGGGCTCGTACGGACATCGCCGAGAACTTCACCCGGCTGCTGGAGCAGGTGCGGGAGGCCGTCGTGGGCGCCTACGACCACCGGCACCTGCCCTTCAGTCATCTGGTGGCCGCGCTGCGCCCGGACCGTGCCCGGCTGCGCCAGCCGCTCTTCCAGGTGATGTTCGCCTACCTCAGGCAGGACGACCTGGGCCTGGGCGACCTGAAGCTGTCCCCCGTCGAAGCCCTGGGTCCCAGCGCCAAGTTCGATCTGACCCTGTTCGTCGCCGAGACGCCCGGCGGGCTCCAGGCAACCATCGAGTACGCCACCAGCCTCTTCGACGCCGCGACCATCGAGCGGCTGGCCGCCCGCTACCTACGGCTGCTGGAGACGGTCGTGGCGGCCGCGCACACGCCGTTGGACCGGCTGCCGCTGGTGACCGGCGAGGAGGCGCACCAGGTACTCACCGCCTGGAACGACACCGACGCGCCGTACGAGGAGGGCCGCTGCCTGCACGAACTGGTCGAAACGGCGGCCGGCGCGGCCCCCGACGCGGTGGCCGTCGTCCTCCGGGACGAGGCCCTCACCTACGCCGAGCTGAACCGGCGGGCCAACCGGGTCGCGCACCGGCTGCGCAAGGAAGGTGTCGTACCGGAGTCCCGGGTGGCGATCTGCGCCGAACGCTCCCCGGACCTCGTGGTCGGCCTGCTGGGCATCCTGAAGTCCGGCGCCGCCTACGTACCGCTCGATCCGTCCTACCCCGCGGAACGGCTCGCCTTCATGCTCGAGGACAGCGGTGCCGAGCTGCTGCTGACCCACCGCGGCCTGCACCCTCCGGCGCCGGGCCGTACCGTCCTCGGGCTGGATGCCGCCGATGAGTGGGAGCACCTGCCGGCCCACGACCCGGCCCCGGCGGCGGTCCCCGACAACGCCGCCTATGTCATCTACACCTCCGGCTCCACCGGGCGGCCCAAGGGCGTGGTCGTCTCGCACCGCAGCGTCGTCAACCGGCTGTGCTGGCAGCGGCGCGATCATCCCCTCGGCAGGGACGGCCGGGTGCTGCAGAAGACCCCCGTGTCGTTCGACGTGTCCGTGTGGGAGCTGTTCTGGCCGCTGGTCTGCGGCGCGCGCCTGGTCCTGGCCGCTCCGGGCCGGCACGGAGATCCGGTCCACCTGCGGCAGCTGTGCCGGAAGGAGGGCGTCACCGATGCGCACTTCGTGCCGTCGATGCTGCGCGCGTTCCTGGCGGAGGGGACCGCGGAAGGCTGCGGCACATTGCGCCGGGTGTTCTGCAGCGGCGAGGAGCTCACTCCCGACCTGGCCGAGCGGTTCCGCAGCCTGTTCGACTGCGCGCTGTACAACATGTACGGACCGACCGAGACGACGATCGAGGTCACCGCGTGGCACTGCGCCGACCGGGGTGCCACCGGACGGGTGCCGATCGGCGGGCCGGTGAGCAACACCGCGCTGTACGTCCTGGATCCGTCGCTGCGCCCGGTGCCGGTCGGGGTCGCGGGCGAACTGCACATCGGCGGCGTGCAGGTGGCACGGGGGTACCTGGGGCGGGCCGGCCTGACGGCGCAACGGTTCCTGCCGGATCCGTTCGCCGGGGGCGGGCGGCGCATGTACCGCTCGGGGGACCTGGTGCGTTGGCGGGCCGACGGAACCCTGGAGTTCCTGGGACGCCTCGACGACCAGGTCAAGGTACGTGGCTTCCGGATCGAACCGGGTGAGGTGGAGGCGGGCTTGCGCCGGTGCCACGGGGTGACCGACGCCGCGGTCACGGTCCGGGAGGACACACCGGGTGATCGTCGTCTGGTGGCCTACACCACGGGACCACAGCAGGATCCGGTCCAACTGCGGCAGCAACTCGGGCAGGCACTGCCGGCGCACATGGTCCCGTCGGAGTTCGTGCATCTGGACAGGCTTCCGCTCACCGCCAGCGGGAAGACGGACCGCCGGGCGCTGCCGGCGCCTCGGGCGGCCGTCGCCGCAGCCTCCTACCGCGCGCCGCACACCGACACGGAGCGGGCACTGGCGGAGATCTGGCAGGAGGTGCTGCGGACCGGAAAGGTGGGCACGGAGGATTCCTTCTTCGACCTGGGCGGACACTCACTGCTGGCCACGCAGGTCATCGCGCGCGCCCGCCGAAGGTTCCGGACCGACATCCCCCTCGGCGAGTTCTACGCCCACCCCACCATCGGCCACCTCGCCCGGCTGCTGGAGGTGAGTGGTCCGGTGTCACAGGACACCATCCCCCCTCGGCCTCCGGACAGCAGGCCCGTGGCGTCGTACGAACAGCGGCGCATGTGGTTCCTTCAGCAACTGTCCCCCACCATGAACCTCTACAACGTGCCCCTCGTGTGGCGCCTGCGGGGCGCCTTGGACCCGGGGCCGCTGGAGTCCGCTCTGCGTGAGATCGTGCGCCGCCACGAGGCGCTGCGCACCACCTTCTCGCTGTGGGACGACGAACCGCTGCCGCAGACGCGTGACCCACGGCCCTTCACGCTCGCCTTCACCCGGCTCACGGGTTCGGCGGACGCCGAGGACGAGGCGCGTATCATCGTCGACCGGGAGATCCGGGAGGTCTTCGACCTCGCGACGGACTTCATGCTGCGCGCCCGCCTGGTCCGCCTCTCGGACACGGACCACATTCTGGTGCTGACAGTGCATCACATCGCCGTCGACGGCTGGTCTTTCGACGTGCTCGCGCGCGAACTGCACTCCCTGTACGAGGCCTTCGCCTCCGGGGCACCCTCGCCCCTCCCGCCGCTGCCTCTGCAGTACTCCGACTATGCCGCCTGGCAGCAGCGGCGGATGGAGGGCGACGCCCTGCGGGAACACCTGGAGTACTGGCGGGCGTACCTGGCCGACGCGCCAAGGGCCCTGGAACTTCCTCAGGACCGGGCCCGTCCCCAGGTCCCCGGCCATCGGGGCGCCACGGTGGACTTCGCACTCGGCACCGATCTGACGGACCGGCTGCGGGCCCTGAGCAGGAACGGCAACGTGACCCTGTTCATGACGCTCACCGCCGGGTTCACCGCCCTCCTGCACCGGCTCAGCGGCCAGGACGACCTCTGCCTGGGCTACTTCGTCGGCAACCGTCACCTGGAGACGGAGAATCTGATCGGCCTCTTCGTCAACAGCCTGGTGGTGCGTTCCCGTACCCGTCCCGGCCACACCTTCGCCGACGAGCTGGCCCAGGTCAGGGCGGCCATGCTGGCCGGCGACGCGCACCGTGACCTGCCGTTCGACCGGCTCGTCGAGGAGCTGCGACCGGACCGCGCGCTGTCCCGGCACCCGGTGTTCCAGGTCACCATCAGCTACCAGACCGGCGGCCCCGAGCAGAACCGGGCCTCCCGTCCGCACACATCACCCGGCGGCGCCCGGACGAGCCTGCTGCCGGGGATCGACGCCACCATGCTGGGCGTCCAGGACGACACCGCGAAATTCGACCTGACGTTGTTCCTCTCCGACCCCGGCCCGGGACACGGCCTGGAGGCCCGGTTCGAGTACGACGCCGACCTGTTCGACCTGACGACCGTGGAACGCTTCGCCGAATACTTCGTGCGGCTGCTGACCGCGGCGGCCGCCGGTCCGGAGACCTCGCTGGCCGACCTGCCGCTGCTCACGGACGACCAGTCCGCGGCGCTGACGGGTGCGGCACGCCCCCTCGGGGAGTTCCCTCCCGGCATCATCCCGGCCCTCTTCCAGGAGCAGGCGGCGCGCACGCCCGACGCCGTCGCGGTCAGCGACGGGCTGGGCGCATCCCTCACCTATCGCGAGCTCAACACCCGTGCCAACCGGCTCGCCCATCACCTGGTCGAGCGGGGGGCCGGTCCCGAGCGCCTGGTCGCACTCGTGCTGCCGCGAACCATCGACCTGGTCGTCGCCGTCCTCGCGGTCCTCAAGTCGGGCGCCGCCTATGTCCCCGTCGATCCCGCCTACCCGCAGGAACGCATCGCCTCCGTCCTGGCGGACGCGGAACCCGTGCACACGGTCACCACCACTGCCCATCCCCTGCCGGGCAGGCCGGTGACCGTACTGGACGACGCGGCACACGACGCCGCGGTACGCCGCTGCCCCGGCACCGATCCGGACGTGGCCCTCCTGCCCGGGCATCCGGCATACGCGATCTACACCTCGGGCTCCACCGGGCGCCCCAAGGGCGTCGTCGTCACCCACCACAACGTGGTCCGTCTGCTGCACGCCACCCGTTCACGCTTCGGTTTCGGGTCCGACGACGTGTGGACGCTGTTCCACTCCTACGCCTTCGACTTCTCGGTGTGGGAGATCTGGGGCGCCCTGCTCCACGGCGGCAGGCTGGTCGTCGTGCCGGACGGTGTGCCACGTCAGCCGCTGGAGTTTCTGCGGCTGCTGGCTCACGAAGGGGTCACCGTCCTCAATCAGATCCCCTCGGCCTTCTACCAGTTGATGCTCGCGGACGCCGGCGAGCTCGGCCCCGTCGAGCCGTCCTGGGCCGCCAGGCTGCGCTATGTGATCTTCGGCGGCGAGGCACTCGACCTCCGCCACCTGGAGGACTGGTACCGGCGGCACCCCGACGACGCTCCCCTCCTGGTGAACATGTACGGGATCACCGAGACCACCGTGCACGTCACCCACTACCCCCTCCGGCGCGACACGGCGGCACACGTGCACGGCAGTGTCGTCGGCACCCCCGTCGACGACCTGCGGACGTACGTCCTGGACGAGCGACTGCGCCCCGTCCCGGTCGGTGTGGCCGGCGAACTGTACGTCTCCGGCCCGGGCGTCGCACGGGGGTACCTGCGGCGGGCGGGGCTGACGGCCGAGAGGTTCCTGCCGGACCCCTTCGCGGCGGACGGGCAGCGCATGTACCGCTCGGGGGACCTGGCACGGTGGCGGGCCGACGGCACTCTGGAGTACCTGGGGCGCGCGGACGACCAGGTCAAGGTGCGCGGGTTCAGGATCGAACTCGGCGAGGTGGAGGCCGCGTTGCGGCAATGCACGGGCGTCCTGGACGCCGCCGTCACGGTACGGGAGGACGTGCCCGGCGACCGGCGTCTGGTCGCCTACACCACGGGAGCGCACCGGGATGCGGAGGCGTTGCGCGGGCAACTCGCCGGCATGCTTCCGGCCCATATGCTCCCGTCCCTCTTCGTCCGGGTGGACGGCCTCCCGGTGACGGCGAGCGGGAAGACCGACCGGAAGGCCCTGCCCCCGCCTCCGGACACCGGCCCGTCGAGCAGGCATCGCGCACCGCGCACCGCGGCAGAGCGGGCCATAGCCGACATCTGGAGGGACGTCCTGCAGGTGAGCCGGGTCGGCATCGACGACTCCTTCTTCGCCTTGGGCGGTCACTCCCTGCTGGCCACTCGGGTCATGGCCCGCATCCAACGCGAGTTCGGCACCGAGGTCCCTCTCGGTGCTTTCTACGCCCGGCCGACCGTCACCCACCTCGCACAGCTGGTCGAGGAGCACGCACACGCCGGCGGTGAGCGGTCCACCGGTGTGCTGTGAGCCCCGGACACCACGTGGGAAGGCATGAGCATGGCCCTGCACGAAACAGAACATGACACCGGCTCCCGGCCGGCAGCCGGAGCGGCTTTCTCGTTCGCCGACCGGCTGCTGGAGGAGCTGCGGCGGCGACGGATCCGGCTGTGGGTCGACGGGGGGCGACTCCACTACGACGCACCGGCACACGCGATCGACGACCGGATCCTCGGCCTGCTGCGCCGCCACCGAGACACCCTCGTCCAGCGCTTGCTCCACGCCGAGGAGCCCACGGCGGGCCCTGGCACCCCCGGGTCCCAGTGGCTACGGCCGTTGAAGCAGACCCCGCACGGCACAAATACCGTCGTCTTCGTGATCCCGGCGGCCGGCTCCGGGCCCAGTACGTACCGGAGTTGGGCGGAAGCGGCGCCCGAGGGGCTGGACGTGGTCTGTGTGCACCTGCCCGGCCGCGAGGAGCGATTCGCGGAGGAGCCGTACACCACGGTCGGGCCGCTCGCCGACCGCATCGCACACGAGGTGGCGGGCCATCTCGCGGACAGCGCACGCCCGTTCGTACTCTTCGGGCACAGTGCGGGCGGTCTGATCGGCTACGAGGTGGCACGGCGCCTGGACAGCGCACGCCTGAAGCTTCTCGTCGTCGCCGCGTCCACGCCGCCCAGCGAGGCCCACACCGCAGATCTCACCGACACGGAACTCCTCGACGCCCTGCGCGACTGGGGCGGCACCCCGGAAGAGGCCCTCTCCGACTCGGCCGTGCGTACGGCCGTCCTCCCCCGGCTGCGCGCCGACCTGGCCGTGGTCGCCTCCTGCCACCGGCCGTGGTCGGAAGCGGCACGTCTCGCCGTCCCCATCGTGGTGTTCGCCGGCGCAGAGGACGAATCCGGTACGCCCGAGGACTGCGCCGCCTGGTCGCACTGGACCACGGACGGATTCCGTCTTCATACGGTGCCGGGCGGCCATTTCTTCCCCGCGCAGCAGCCCGCGCGATTACTGCGCACCATTGCCGAAACGGTGTCCGGCGCCGGGTGAGGAAACCACTCAACAAGGGGATCAGTGGCGTGCCCTGCCGCGCGCAGCAGCGGGCATGATGCGCCGGACGCTCCCGCGCGCCTCTGTGAGTGAGTTCGCCCGGAGTGCACGTGTGGGCAGTGATCGGTGGGCAGTCAGCGACACGCCGCTCACGAAAGGAACGACTGCGAATGAACCGATACTTGGCCCGCCGGACCGGGCTCGCCGCCTCCACCGCACTGTTGGCCCTCGGGCTGCTGTCCGCCGCCGCGCCCTCAGGAGTCGCCGCACCCGCGAAGTACACACACGCGGCCGCCGCGCAGCAGTTACAGAGGGCCGGCATCAACTGGACCTCGTCCGGCGGCTGCAGCGACCGGAACAACCCGAAGTGCACCTCCTTCGAGCAGATCAACAAGACCACCGTGTCCGGTGTCATCGCCTTCAAGAAGGCCGGCAAGTGCCCGGTGACCATCACTGGCGGCACGGAGAAAGGGCACTCACCCGGCACGTACAGCCACTGGAACGGATACAAGGTCGACGTCAAAGTGACGTCGTGCGTCGACACATATGTGACCACCAAGCTCCATTACATCGGCCAGCGGCCCGGTGACCACGCGAAGCAGTACAAGTCACCTGCGGGCAACGTCTACGCCCGCGAAGGCTCGCACTGGGACATCACCTACTACAACGGCAACAGCTGAACCCACGACGTGGTGGGGTCGACTGCCGTCGGCCCCCCGGGTGCCGTGTCCCGGATAAACCCAGGCCGACCGGTACGGCGGCGTCGATGCGTGGTGGCGAGGGCTGTCCAGATCGGACGGAGCCCCGCGCGACCCGTTCGAGCGCGGCCGCCGGCTACTTCCGCGCCGTCGCTTCCGGATCGGGGAACAGCTCAGCGGGCCGCCGGGTCGGTGGCGCGGCACAGATCGTCCTGCGGGGGCCCGTACTTGGGGTTCTCCATGGACTCACCCACGACATTGCCGTCCCGGTCCACCAGCCACCAGCGTCGGTTCACGCGCCGCGGCCGGCCCCGGCGTTCTCACTGCAGGCAGGGAGTCCGGGCGGTCGGCCCGGCGCCCTTGGGCGTGACGACGACGGACTCGATCCAGACGCAGCCCGTCCCGGTGGACAGCATGTCACCGTAGCTGCCCGGCGGAGTGTTGTTGCTCCACTCCGAGTGGACCTCGGCACCGTCGGCCGGGCGGTGTGCGGCCAACCGCACCGTGTACAGCGACGGATTGCTGTAATAGGCCGACGCCCAGACCGTCCCGCAGCTGTTGCTGCGCCGCAGGCGCAGGTCACCGAAGCGCCGGCCGCCGGGGAGGTCGAGGGCCACGGTCGTCACGGTGGAGGCGTCAGCGCCACAGCCGCGGGCCCGCGGATCGTCTCCGTCCATGTCCTCGTGCGCGCCGGAGGGCACCCGCTGGTCGGTGACGTGCTGGTTGGCGGCTTGCCAGCCATGCCGTGCGGCAACAGAGCCAGGCGGCTGGGAGCCGAAGACGAGCGTGGCCGCGACGCCGCCTGCGGCGAGGACGGCGATGCCCGTGCCCACGAGGAACCGGCGCCGCTTGCGCCACCGCCCCGGGGTCGGAGCCGCCTGCTCGGCAGGCGGGGCCTGTTGAGCGCCCGAGGCGGCAGAGGCGGTGGCAGGGACAGCATCCGCCGGGTCGGGAGAGGTACGGGCGGTCGCCCCCTCCGGCTCGTCCGCCGGTTCATCGGCGTTGAGGGCCTTATGCGCCTGCCGCCACCTCTGCTCGTACGGGCCCGGATCGACGCCGCATGCTTCGGCGAAGGCCTTGACCACCGGCAGCGAGGGCAGCTGGCATCCTCTGGCTGCACGCGAGAGCACCGAAGCCGAGTAGTGGGTGCGCGCGGCCATCTGCCGGTAAGTCGGTAATCCGGAGGCCGCACGCAGGTCTCTCAAGGCGGTGGCCAGTTCCTCGACGGGCCCGGCCAGCGGATTGATCTCAACCTCTCGACGGCCCATGGCTCTCCCCCAGTGGATTGATGCATTGATGCGTGGTCAGGCGCATCAGCAACGCATCATGCCCATCGAGTTCCCAATCCACTAGATGGTTGAGCGACCGAGTTGGTGGAACGCCGCAGGGCCGCGGAGCCCAGGCGTGTGCGTGCCGGCCGTACGGCAGGTCCACGAGATCCACCAGGTCCACGACAGGCGGCCGGGATTCCCCAGCCGCCACCGCCGGCCAGCGGCGTCACAACGGGACGCCGGGATGGGAGGGTTCATGAGTCGCAGTGCACCAAGGGGCGGTTCAGCGAGATCGTCCGCACCAGAACGGCGCATCGAAGAACGTGGTCGCCTGCGTACGAGAGTGATGGCGCCGCTCGCGGTGGCGGCCGCGCTCCTCCTGGGCGTCGTCGCACCGTCGCACCAGGCTTTCGCCCAGGGCCGGGGCCAGGCCTGCGTCTTCCTCGCGCCCAAGGGAGCCGGTGGCTTCGGGCACGTCGGATGGGCCTTCCAGGAACCACCGGCCGACCACTGGTTCTTCGGAGCGACGGAGGGCGCTGGAGGCGAAGAGGGCGGGCCGAACGCCCGCAAGATTCCGCCGGGTCAGCGCAACGGCGCCTGGGTGGACACCGGCAACTGGCAAAAGGTGCTCGACACGTTCCGCAACGCGAGGGCCAACGAGCACCCCGGCGGCTACTACAAGCAGTACACCTGCGCCTACGCGGACCAGAGCGCGGTGCACTCCGCAGCCGTGCAGGCCCAGGCCAACATCAGCAGAGGTTACGACCTGTTCGGCGACAACTGCATGAACCACGCCTATGACGTGCTGCGGGCCTACAACCTCACGCTCCCCAGCCCGAACGATCCCATCTACATCAGCCCCTCGTGGGCGCCCAACCGCTGGGTCAGCAAGCTCTCCCGCACCCCCGGCTGGAACGGGCTCAACTCCCTGTGACCACAAGTCGAGAGGAACGGATCATCAATGCGTAGCAGGATGCGGAAGGGTTCCGCAGCGGTCGCGGTGACGGCGGCCACGGTCGCCCTTGCGGTACCGACGTTCGCCACTCCGGCGGTTGCAGCAACGACGGGTACCCGCACGGAAGTTGGGCTCTCACCACGGGTGCCCGCCAGTCGGGTGGAGTGCGACATCGTCTACGGTGACGGGGCGAACGGGCATCCGGACGACAGCCGCACACATGCCTATTGCAGCGGCGACGGAGCCGTGACCCTTCATGTGTGGTGCGCCGTCACCCCATGGACCGAAGTCGAACGAACCGCCCACGCCGTCGTCCACGGCTGGGTCGAACTCTCCCTGGGCTGCGCAGCGTTCAAGACCAACCGCGCCAAGTGGACCAGCCCCTGACCCGCACCCGCCTCACGGCCCCGCCGCCAGGCCCCGACGACCGCTCCCCCGGCCGAACGCCGGAGGGAGCGGCTCGGCGCACAGCACCGCCAGGCACTCGGCCGCCACGGCGTTCTTGAAGGCGCCTGCCCCATCGTTCACCCTTGGCAATTGCGTACCCGACGTGGCTTTGAGGCGGCAGGGTCAACGCTGTCCGAAACGTGGCACGCCACGGGTCCTGGACGACGCCCGGGGGCAGTGAGGGGTAGAAGCGCGATGCCGGAAATCGGCACGGATGTCGACGCCTTGAGACCGGTCGCGCTGGCCCGTCCCGGTTCACGTGTGCTGCTCGTCGGAACGAGTCGGCATCCTGCCGGATCGCCACTGCCGGACATCGATGCGGTCGAACGGTCAGTGGAGGAGCTGGCATACGTCCTGCACCAGCGGGTCGGCGTACCGGAGGCCAACCTGCGCGTCCTGGTGAATCCGCCGAGCCCGCTGGAGTTCGGGAACGCTGTCAAGCGGGCGGCGGAGGAAGCGGACGACACCCTGCTGGTGCACTTCACCGGCCACGGCCTTGTGGGCGCCGACGACGGTCTCTGCCTGGCGACCTGCGCCACCGACGACCTGGTGGACGGCCTTTCGTGGAGTGTTCACACGTCAACATCCCCCACGTTGCTGGCCACCATCACACCAGCCGCCCAAACAGTGCAGCTCTCAGCCTCGTTTTCGCCCTGGAGCGAAAGACTCGCGGTCGCCGCCTCCGACTCCGACTCCGTGGTGCTCTACGACACCAACCCGCACAGGCTCGCCGACACCCTGTGTTCGTACACGGGCAACTCGATCACCGCCGCCCAGTGGCAGAAGTACGCACCCGGTGTGCCCTACCAAAACCCGTGCCCAAGCAGAAGCTGACCAACTTGAGCCATCGCGAGGACCTGTGATCGTCTAACGTGGGTGCCATGTCTTTACCGTCTTTACCATCGCTCCCTGATGAAGTCCACCGCGTGGTCGAGGCCTACTTGAAGTTGACCGACCAGGCTGTTCCTGGCTTGATCGAGGGCTTGTATCTGCATGGCTCGCTCACGTACGGCGACTTCCGTCCTGGACGCAGCGACGTTGACTTTCTGGCGGTAGTGAGCGAGCGTCCCGCGGAACGGACCGTGGAAGCTCTCCGGCGCGTGTTCGAGGAGCTGAGTGGCTGTTACCCGCGGCCGTACTTCGACGGATTGCATGTCACGCGTGCGGATCTGGTCGGCCCGCCGAAGGATTGCCCCGATGTGCCATGCGTCGGTGAATGGAACTTCCAGTCAGCGGGCCGTCACGGCCTCAACCCAGTCACCTGGCACGAGCTTGCCCAACAAGCCATCACGCTGCGTGGCCCAAAACTGACAGCGAACGACATCTGGACCGACCGGATGGCTCTCCACGCCTATTCACACGCCAACCTGGGCGAATACTGGCGGCCATCACTCGAAAAACTTCGCGCAGGGCAGGAACGAGTCCTCGCTGCACCGATTGAGCGGGCCGAGTGGTTGACCGAGTGGTTTGTACTCGGTGTCGCACGCCTGCATCACCTGCTCACCACAGATCGGCTCTCCTCCAAGGGCGGCGCCGGGCAGTATGCTCTGACCGCCTTCGACAAGCGCTGGCATCCGATCGTCAACGAAGCGCTCCGTATCCGTGAAGGCTCCACCGCCATATCTCCTGCGTACGACGGCGAGCCTGCTGCGCGCGTGCGTGACACCATCGCGTTCGCCGCGATGGCGATCGAGGAAGGACAGAAGCTCGCCCGTCAAGTACATGTCCTCTGATGCCCAGGAAAGACAACCGCGATTGCCGGGGACCCTTTCACGCCGGGCTACGGCCGCCCCGTGATGCGTCGGGCCACTCGTCGCCTCGTATTCGGGCGTGGAGATGTTCATCGTGCCACCCGTCCGCATGCAGCAGGGCGCTTCGCATGGTGCCTTCCAGGGCGAAACCGGCCCTCGTCGCAACCCGGCAGGACGCCGGGTTGGCTACGGAATGGGTGAGGCGCAGCCGGTGCAAGCCCAGCTCGTCCATTGCCCACCGGCTGAGGCGGACGGTGGCGTCGACCATTACGCCACCACCGCGACCAACTGGCAGCAGCCAGTAAAGGATCTCAGCGCTCCCGCCCTTGAGATCGATGTCACCCCAGCCGATCAAGCCCATGGGCCGCTCACGGGGCCGCGCGATGGCCCAGATCGCCGATTGCTCTGATTTCCAGCGCTCATGCCAGCGTGCGATCCTCTCCTGCGCATCCTCCAGTGACACGTCACGCCCTGGCCGGTTCCACTGCTGAATGTCCGGGTCCAGACAGGCATCCACGATGACCTCCGCATCGTCCTGCCGCCACGGACGCAGTTCCACGTTCCCAGCAAGCTCGAACACCGGTTGTTCGCTCCGGCCCATCCGACCTGCAGGCACTACGGGAGGTGTCGAAGAGATCATCGCTGCATCTTGCCACCTGGACACTGCCGCTCGGGGACGATCACGGATCGCAGGACGGCCCCGTGCCGGGCTCCCGGCCTCAGTCGTTCGCCACAGCCCCGGAAGATCCTGTCCCGGCCCGACCGGAGCGTGTGCCGGGCCCCGGATCAGAACGTCAACCTCTTCTGGATCACGCCGAGGTTTCCGGATCGGCTGGCCATCCGCCTGGAGGGTCCGCGCCGGCCGGAGCCGGGGCAGGATCCTCGGTGACCTCCGGCAGGGCCTGTTCCGCCCAGATCACCTTGCCCTGGGGTGTGTACCGGGTGCCCCAGCGCTCGGTCATCTGTGACACCAGGAACAGACCCCGGCCGCCTTCGTCGGTCGTAGCGGCATAGCGCAGATGCGGCGAGGTGCTACTGCCGTCGGCCACCTCGCAGATCAGTGTGCGGTCGCGGATCAGCCGTACGTGGATCGGCTCGGAACCGTAACGGATGGCGTTGGTGACAAGCTCGCTCAGCACGAGCTCCATGCTGAAGCCGAGTTCGGACAGGCCCCACTCGTCGAGCTTCTCGGACAGCGCGAGGCGCATCCTGGCGACGGCGGCCGCCTCGGGCGGCACATCCCAGTCGGCGATCCGGTCGGGCTGCAGTGCATGGGTTCGGGCGATGAGCAGAGCAACGTCGTCGGTGGGCCCCCCAGGCAGCAACTCGTCCAGTACGGCTTGGCAGCTCTCCTCCGGCGACCGGTGGGGGTGACCTGCCAGGGCTTCGCGCAGCAGTTCCATTCCCACGTCCAGGTCCCGTGTGCGGTCCTCGATGAGTCCGTCGGTGTACAGGACGAGCTGGGTGCCCTCGGCAAGGTCCAGCTCCGCCGTCTGGAACGGCATGCCCCCCAGGCCCAGCGGCGGCCCGGCCGGCAGGTCGGGGAAGGTGACACTTCCGTCGGGGCTCACCAGCGCGGGCGCCAGGTGGCCTGCGCGTGCCATGACACACCGGCACGTCACTGGATCGTAGATCGCGTACAGACAGGTGGCGCCCACGACACCGGTGGCGGCCTGGGTGCTGGCCTCGTCCTGGTCGATACGGCCGACCAGGTCGTCCAAATGGCTCAGCAGCTCATCGGGGGGCAGGTCAAGCGTGGAGAAGTTGTGCACTGCGGTCCGCAGTCGCCCCATCGTGGCGGCGGCGTGGAGGCCGTGGCCGACCACGTCACCGACAACCATGGCCACCCGGCTGCCCGGCAGGGGAATCACGTCGAACCAGTCGCCGCTCACACCCGACTGGGCGGGGAGGTAGCGGTAGCCGACCTCGAGGGCGCTCTGCTCGGGCAGGGCCCGCGGCAGCAGGCTGCGCTGGAGGGTGACCGCCAGGGCGTGCTCGCGGGTGTACCGGCGGGCGTTGTCGATACTGACCGCAGCCCGAGCCACCAGCTCCTCCGCCAGTGACAGCTCCTCCTCGTCGAAGGGGCCGTGCTCCTTGGAGCGCAGGAAGTTGGCCATGCCCAGCACGACACCACGGGCTTGGATCGGGGCGGCTATGAGCGAGTGGATGCCGTAGTTCACGATCTTCTGGGCGCGTACGGGGTCCTGCGCGCGCCAGTCCATGGCGGTCGACAGGTCGCTCACCAGTTCGGAGTGGCCGGTCCCATAGCCGCGCGCCTGGGGCGTAGAGGGCAGGAAGTCGATCAGTCGGCCCTTTTCGTAGAGCGGATGGTCGTCCCGGATGCCGCTCACGGCGACGCGTCGCATGCCTGTCGCGGTGGCGGCCGGCTCCTCGCCGCGCAGTACGGCGTCGGCCAGGTCCACGGAGACGAAGTCGGCAAAGCGAGGGACGGCGACCCGCGCGAGCTCGTCGGCCGTTTGGACCACGTCGAGGGTGGTGCCGACGCGCAGTCCGGCGTCGTACAGCAGCTTGAGCCGCTCACGTGCGACCTCCGCCCTCCCGGACACGGCCTTCAGCTCGGTGGAGTCGCGCAGCGTCACCACCGTTCCCTTGGGGCCACCGCAGCGATCCGTGGGCCGCTGGTTGACCGCCAGAAATCGCGGCCCGGCGAAGTGGACCTCGTCGGTGGCCTCGCGCCCGGAGATGAGCAGCGCAGCCATTTCGGGTTCAAGGGTCGTCAGCTGCGCCACATGCCTGCCCTCGGCGTCCAAGGGCAGTTCCAGGAGCTGTCTGGCCTCGTCGTTCGCCAGCAGCAGCCGCCCGTCGTCACCGACGATGAGCACCCCTTCGCGCACGGAGTGCAGCACCGCGTCGTGGTGGTCGTACATGCGGGTCATCTCGTCCGGCGCCAGGCTGTGGGTCTGCCGCTGCAGCCGTCTGCCAACCAGTACCGTCATGCCGGTGGCCACCACGAGAGCGCCTGCCCCGGCGCTCAGGATGATCGGTATCTGCCGGTCCACCTGGTTGGTCACGTTCTTGACCTTCAGGCCGGCGGAGACGAGGGCCACCACCCTGCCGTGGGGATTCTCGATGGGAACGGTCGCCTGTACCTCATGGCCGAGCGGGCCGTGGACGCTTTCGGTATAGACCTTCCCCGCCAGCGACGGCCCGATTTTGCCGACGAACCGCTTTCCGATCCGGCTTGGCAGGGGATGGGTGTAGCGGATGCCCTTGGTGTCCATCACCACGATGAAGTCGACACCCGCGGACTTGCGCCCCGCCTCGGTCAGCGGCTGAAGCACTTTCGACGGTTGGGGGGTCTGCAGCGCGGTCAAAATGCCTGGGGAGTGGGCAAAGGTCTGCGCGACGGCTATGGAGCGGCGCTTGGCCTCGGAGGTCGTGTCCCGCTGCGACTGCAGGAGGAGGGTGAAGACCGCAAAGGCCACAAGCAGCACCACCAGCGCCACCTGCAGGACGAACACCTGCCCGGCAACACTTCGCGGGCTCTTGCCCATCAGCACTCGCGGCGATATGCGTCGAAGCCGGGCGAAACGGTCCTCCATCCGGCCTTTCTAGCATCCCGGATCCCCGCTCGTCACGACCCGCCCGAAGAACATTCGTCACTCGCTCCTCTCATGGCTCCTGAACCACACGGACCCCCAGGAAAGGTCTAGCCTCTGTAGCCTCATTCAGTACCGACAACACCACAGCCCACACCGAGAGCAGGAAGCGCTACGTACCTCTGCGGGGCGTGCACGCGCCCCACACGTCCGCCGGACCGCCGCGACCCAGCGGTGACGCGAGGCACACCGAACAGCACCAAGCACAGTCCGTGTGGACGACTGGCGCCGTCCTCCTGGCGTTCGGCCTACGGGCAGTGGCGGCGCCGTTGGCCGCCGGCAAAAGGCGATGGAGGCCGGTAGGGGAACCCGCCCGTGCACCAACACCGGCGGACGGGTCCCGACACGACTTCCAGCCGCCTACGCAGGGCGCTCCTGGGCCCAGGAGTACCCGCAGCGGACGGCCAGGGCAGCGATGTCGTCATCGATCCTTCCGCCGCTGTAGTGAAGCAGGTCCCGGTGAAGTCGGTCCAGCAGCTCACGGGGCGGCGGTGCCGGGCTGTGCTGCCTCATCCAGTCGGGCAGCGGGAAGAACTCGCCGGTACGGTCCCGGGCCTCCGTTACACCGTCGGTATAGAGCAACATCTGGTCGCCCGCGGAGAAGGCGATCGTGTCCACGTAGTAGTGGTCTCCGATGAGCGTCGCGAGGTTGAGGGGCGGCGAGGGGATGGTGGGCTCAAGGACGCGGATCTCCCCGCGCTGCACAAGCAGCGGTGGCGGGTGTCCGCAGTTGAGAATTCTGACCTGCCCGCTGCCGCACGGGATCTCGACGATGAGAGCGGTAGCGAAGTGCTCCGGCTGATCCTGACCGGGCACCCCGCGGGTGTAGCGGGCGATGCTGGTATCCAGGCGTTGGATGATTCCCCTCAGGTCGGGCTGGTCGTACGCGTTCTCCCTGAAGCAGTTGATCACCGCCGAGGCCGCGCCCACAGCCGAAAGCCCCTTTCCGCGCACGTCGCCGATGAGGAGCCGGACCCCGTAGGGGGTGTCGGCCGCCTCGTAGAAGTCGCCTCCGATCCGGGCCTGCTCTTGGGCAGCCATGTACAGCGACTCGATTTCGACGTCGTGGATGCGGCGCGGCAGCGGGCGCAGCAGCACCTTCTGGGCCGCGTCCGCGACGAGCCGAACCTGGAAGAGTGTCTCCTCCCGCTGAAGCCGCAGATGGCTTGCGTATGCGGCCGCCAAGGTGACCAAAACGATCGCGGCACCCGTGTACGGTGTCCCCAGATCGGAGTAGACGAAGCTGAGCCCGATCATGACCAGCAGGCAGAACGCCCCCAGCAGGACCGTCGGGATCACCGGCCACATCGCGGCGGCGAGAGCGGGTGCCGCGGGGAGCAGGCGGCTGAAGGCGATCTGTCTCGGCGTGGAGAATGCCAGGCCGGTGATGAGGACGGTGACAATCACCGGTGACAGCAGGACCGGGTCCCACCGGCCACCGTACGGAGGGCGGCGGCGCCGGAGCCGTCCTGACTTGGTCACAAAGTGCATCTTATCGGGGCGAAGTGGCCATCGAGCCGCATTGGAGGATGCACTCTGCCAGGACGCCGGGGCCGCGACGTCGCGATGGCACGCCGGCTCACTGACAAGCCGCTCGGCGGTTGGGACCAGCTCACCCGGATCCCTTGGGGCAGTGCGTCGCGTATGGCGGTCCTCGCTTGCGACGGCGCACGCGTTCTGGCGGTCATTCTGGAGTCGTTCAAATAACTGGAGTTTTGCATCCACCGCCAGGCGGTCCGCCGTCCGAGGTCACCTCCGAGGTCCAGCATGCCGAGGACGCCAAGCAGCCGCGACGCTTCGACCAGGACCCGGTCCGTGATCAGCCCCTTCGTCGCGAGCTCTCCGGGCTCCTCGGCATGAAGACGCCGGGCTGGTACTCGGACTCAGCTTCCGTCCGAAGCTGCTGTAGGCATCCTGTTCGGCCTGGCGATGGACCACGAGGTCTTCCTGGCCTCCCGGGCCGGCTCTTCGTCATCGGGCCGCTGACACGCGGGAGCCCTTTGCGTGCCGCTGGTCCTCGCTGCCACGCCGTTCCTTGTCGACCTGTGCATCGTGTTCAAGCGATCGGACGGCGAGCCGGCCGGAGGCGGCACGGACCAAGCCGTCCAGCCACGCCTGGTGGCCGTTGAGCATCGGGTTCGGGCTCTGGGCGGCCAGGTCGGCGGCCGGCTGCGGATCTGCGTCTCCTGGGTCAGGACGCGCACCCGGCCGCCGGGCAGGTCCTCGACGAGCCAGGCGTGCAGCACGTCGAGCTGTTTGTTCCTCGGGCTTGCCGTCCTGGTTGGCCGTCCACGCCAAGCGGCCCGGGACGTTCTCGGCCGGGGCCTGGAACTCGACGACGCGCGCGTCCAGGGGCGGGAAGCCGAAGGTGCCGAAGCTGAAGACGGTGCCGTCCTTCAGTTCCGGGCCGCCGCCCTGCGGGAAGGAGATGCCGGAGACGTTGTCGTAGTACGACACCCAGGTGGACGTGTCGGTCAGGTAGTGCCAGATCCAGGCGGCGGTAACGCCCTTGCAGGACACGCTGGCGAGGTCGTCCGCTGGCTGTGAACGGATACGACTTCGGAGGTGGCCGTGCCCGAACTGTGGGCCGGTGCGGATGCGGGCAAGGCCGCGCATCCCGGCGGCGCCGCGGCTCGGACTGTCCCAGCCGACCGTGACCGCCCAGATCCGCACCCTGGAGCAGCAGACCGGTCGCGAGCTGTTCACGCGGCTGCCGCGCGGAGTGGAGCCCTCACCGCACGCGCACGAACTCGCCGGAAGGATCGCCGCCCCTCTGGACGCGCCGGCCCGCCTGGAGGACACCGGCGACGTCACGGCACCCGTGCACCTGGCCGGGCCCTCGGAGCTGATGAGCGTTGAGGAATGCCTGCTGGTCGCGAGCCCTGCCTGGGCCGAGCGCGTCGCCGGGCAACCCAGCACCGAAGACCTGTGCGCCGCACTGCGCGACGTGCCGATGGTGACGTACGCCGAGGACCTGCCGATCGTCCGCCGCTACTGGCGCAACGTCTTCGGCAAGCAGCTCACGGCCCGGGCCGCAGTCACCGTGCCCAACCCGTACGCGGTACTGTCCGCGGTCAACGCGGGCGCCGGCTACAGCGTCCTGCCCCGCTCGCTGTGTCAGGAGCATCTGGACTCCGGCCGCCTCGCCCTCCTCCACAACCCGGAGGAGCCGCCGCTGAACACCCTCTTCCTCGTCCAGCGCCCCGGCGCCGACACCAACCCCGACGTCATCCGCGTCCGTGACCGCCTCCGACAGGCGGCCCGCACCTGGTAGCCACCGCTCTCACCGAACGACCGCATCGCCTCGGCGCCGGCACCGTACTTCGCCTCCGACCGACAACCATGGAGTGAGAGGAGTGGCTCGCCGATACCTGCCGATCCGACCCTGATCGGATGCACAGCGGCGACCATCGCCACTTGATGGCGACCGTCGCCACTTGATGGGGCATCCTCAACGCGCCCCATCTCGGTTGCTCAACGGCCCGCGGGCGGCCTGGGCGGCGGTTGAGTGGTACCCCACCGCGGGGCGCGGCAGGAACCCATGTGCCGCACCGGCGAGACAAGGCCGTGCACAGGCAATTGGCCCCCGCGTGGCCCGCCGTCCCGGGACCGGCGGGCCGACGCCTCGATGGGCGCCGTCGCGGAGTAATCGGAACCTACGCTTCCGCCAGTCGAAAGGGAAGACCCCTTCCCTATTGACCCTCGACATGCACAGACGCACCCTGAACCCCACGCGCCACAAGGGAGCACAGGATGAGCCGAGCCACCGACACAACTCGCGTCGTCGAGTACTGGACGGACAAGGGCACCCACGTGATCTTTCCCGTCGGACGAAGCGAAGAGGTTGACCGCATGAGCGACGAGCAGCTGATCTCGAAGTACGGGAATCCCGAAGACGGGGCTGTCGCGCGCATCGTCCGGTAGGTCACTCCATCGCAGGCCACACCTCAGGCCCACCTCCATGCCACTCGATGAGCGGCGACATAGCCACATCCAGTTCGTCCACGTCCTCCAGGCCGGCCCGCTGCAGGTACACGGTCAGCTCATGGAGCGAGTACGCGGTACCGACGACCTCGTCCCCCACGAGCACCTGTCGGCCGCCTTTCGGAAGCGGCGGGGAAACGATCACACGCTGCTCAGCCATGCGCCAAGCCTCGCCCGCGAGTCGTGTCCGCGCACGTGGGGGACGGCTATCAGTGTCGGCACGTACGGCTGATGCAGCTGCCCGCCGTCAAGCTGCCGGACGGCCGGCAGGGTGCTGCACGCCGCCCGATTTACAGCACCACGAGCAGCGAGCCCCGGCCGAGCCGATGTCGGCCAGGGCTTCGCCGATGGCATGCGGCACGCCGGGACCTGTATCAACCGGCACATCAACGGCAACGGCCGTCCTTGCACGGATGCCGCAGCAGCCCGCCACCCAAACGGCTCGGCCGCCCCCAACAAGCAACCAATGGTTGCGTGAGGGCCGGTGGCCGACTGGCGTGGACGCGCAACCAAACGTTGCGCATCAGGGAGGGTGGAGATCATGGAGTACGGCAGCATCGAACGAGAGATCTACGTCGACGCCTCGCCCGACGTGGTCTTCGAAGTCGTCAGCAGCCCTGAGCACATCTCGGAATGGTGGACGGACGATGCCGAGGTCGCAGCCACTCCCGGCGCGGTCGGCGAGCTTGTCTGGGGCGACAGGGCAGAGGTGGTCCCGATCACCGTGGTGAACGCCGATCCGCCTCGGTTGTTCTCGTTCCGCTGGTGCTGTCCCGAGGGCAAGGTCGGTGACTCCGCCGACTCACTGCTGGCCACCTTCGTGCTCACCCCTTCGGGCGCGGGCACCAGGATTCGGCTCACCGGGAGCGGGTTCGGGGAGATGGGCTGGGAGGCAGCGAAGTTGGAGGAGCAGTACCGCGAACACAGCTCGGCTGGGACACCTTTGTTCCCCGACTCGGCGCGTACCTCGCGCGGCTCGTGTCAACCGACCCGTCGGCGGATGCTGGAAACATCTCGGCGTGCTCGACCGCGTCGGCCTGGTGCACGCCACGCCTGCATGGTGAGAGAGGCGCTACCGGGTGGACGAGGTCCAACTAGCCCCCGCGGCCAACGCCCGAGGCGAAGGCCACAAACTCGGCGGCGAGCTCCAATTCCGCTTCGGGGCCGCGGGATTCGATATGAAGGTCCTCGAGCTTGACCCGGGCAGGCACGTACTGTGGGAGGTGGTCGACGGACCCGAAGAATGGATCGCCACGCATGTGGACTGGGGCCTCGATCAGGTCGACGACTACACCGTCGTCCTCTTCAAGCACCAGGGTTGGAAGCAGCCGGTGGAATTCATGCACCACTGCAGCACGAAGTGGGCGGTCCTTCTTCGGAAGCGAATAATCCGCGGTCGCGCACCGTCGCACAACGGGCCGGAAAACCGTCGTACAACGCCCGAAACCCTGGGTCCCTGCGTGACTCGCGGACGTCTCTCCCGCAGTAGCCACGGTGTCGTGGATTTCTGACCCGCCCAGTGATGACAGTCAGCCCTGACCCGTGTTGCCAGTCCGCCCGCGGACTGGCAACACTTCGCAGTGCTCGTCAGGCGGGTTCGGCTGTGGTGCCGCGCAGGACGATGCGCGGGGTGAGTACGACCTCGCGGGGCTCGGTGCGGTTCTGGTCGAGGCGTTCGACGGCGGCGGTCACCGCGTGCCGGGCCTGTTCCCGGGCGCTCTGGCTGACTGTGGTCAGATTGAAGCAGCTCAGCCGGGAGAGCGTGTCGTCGTCGTAGCCGGCCACGGACACCTCGCCCGGGACGGCGACACCGGCTCGGGAGAGGGCGGCCAGGACACCGATGGCGCACTGGTCGTTGAACGCGACGACGGCGGTGGGCAGTTGGGGACCGCCGAGGAGGTGACGGACGGCGCGTTCACCCGCCGCTTCGGTGTGGTCTCCGGCCAGGACCCGGACATGGTCGTCCAGGCCGTGGCGGCGCATGGCCGTGCGGTAGCCGCGGCGCCGGTCGGTGGCGATGACACCCTTGCCGCCGTCCACGTAGACGATCTCGCGATGACCGAGTTCGACCAGGTGATCGACGATCTGGCCCACACCGACGTCGTCGGCGGTACGTACGACGTCCAGTGCGGCGTCGGCGATCCGGCGGCCGACGGCGATGACGGGGGCCCTGCTGTCGAGGGCGGCGAGGGTGGCCGCGGGGGCGGTCGGGCCGAGCAGGATCAGTGCCTCGCTGCGGAAGGCCAGCAGGGTCTCCACCGCGGTGTGTTCGCCGCGGGTGCGGGTGAGGGTGCTCAGGACGAGGTCGTAGCCGACCTCCTCGGCCGCGGTGTGCAGGTGCTCGACCAGTTCCGCGTGGAAGGGGCTGTGGATGTCGACCATGACGCCGAGCAGGCGGCTGCGCTTGCTGGCCAGCGTACTGGCGGTGCGGTCCACCTGGTAGCCGAGATCGGCTGCCGCCTTCAGGACACGCTGCCGGGTCCGTTCGCTGGGGCCGGGCACACCGCGCAGCACCAGGGACACCGATGCCGTGGACAGGCCCACTCGTGCGGCCACGTCCTCCAACCTGGGGCGCTTGTGCGTGCCGTTCTGGTGACGCACGGAACCGCCGTCGTCCACTTGTGCCTCCCCGCGGCAAATCTCCTTGTGCAACACCCTTGACACCCTCGCGAAACAAGACCGATAGTACCAGCACTTAAAGCGCTTTAAATTGTCCTGTTGTTCCAACGAAGCAAGCTTAGGAGCGCGGCAGTCACCCCTACTGCCCGCGTCCGACTCCGCCCCCGGCCGCCGCCCTGCCCCCGAGACCTGCCGAACCGATTCGTCCGCTCACTCCTTCCGGAGTGCGCCCCGACGGGGGCCGTCGCGTCCGCCTCTGCCCACCCGGCGGTCGGGCGGCGGCCGGTGATCCATACTCCCTCCCAGTTGCACAGTGAGGTGCACGCAGCATGAATCACACGTCTCTCCCCCGTTCCCGCCGACTCCTTCCCGTCGTGGCCGTCGCCGCCGCGGCCGCCCTGACCCTCGCGGGATGTTCCAGCAGCTCCGGCGGCAAGAAGGCCGAGGAGAGCGCGGTCGGCGCATCCGCAGGCAAGGCCAACACGCCCCGTATGACAGTAGCGATGGTCACCCACGCGCCTTCCGGGGACACCTTCTGGGACACCATCCGCAAGGGCGCCGAGGCCGCCGCCGCCAAGGACAACATCAAGCTGATCTACTCCAACGACGAGAACGCTGCCAACCAGGCCAACCTCGTACAGAACGCCATCGACCAGAAGGTCGACGGCATCGCCGTCACCCTGGCCAAGCCGGACGCCCTGAAGGACGTGGTCGCCAAGGCGGAGAAGGCCGGCATCCCTGTCGTCGGCCTCAACGCGGGCCTGAGCGTCTGGAAACAGCAGGGCCTGCTGTCGTTCTTCGGACAGGACGAGGCCGTTTCCGGCCAGGCACTCGGCACCAAGATCAACGGCACCGGCACCAAGCACGCCCTCTGCGTGATCCAGGCCCAGGGAGACGTCAACCTCGAAGAGCGCTGCGCCGGCGTGAAGAAGACCTTCAGCGGCAAGACGGACATCCTCTATGTCAACGGCACCGACATGCCGTCCGTGAAGTCCACCATCACCGCCAAGCTCAAGCAGGACTCCTCCATCGACGAGGTGGTCACCCTCGGAGCCCCGATCGCGCTGACCGCCGTGCAGTCGGTGTCCGAGACCGGCAGCAAGGCGAAGCTCGCCACCTTCGATCTGAACAAGGACCTGGTCTCCGCCATCCAGAAGGGCACCATCCAGTTTGCGGTCGACCAGCAGCCCTACCTGCAGGGCTACCTCGCCGTCGACTCCCTGTGGCTCTACAAGAACAACGGTAACTACAGCGGCGGCGGCGAGGCTCCCGTGCTGACCGGTCCCGCGTTCGTGGACAAGTCCAACGTCGACAGCGTCGCCGCGTTCGCCGCGAAGGGCACCCGGTGATGAGCATGACCCAGCACGCCGAACCGGCGGTGGGCACACCGCCGGCCTCCGGCGGCCGGGCTCGCCGGCTCCGTGTTCGAGATCGATGGCACCTACGGCCTCCTGGTCACGCCCCAGTCGGCGGGCTGGGAATACTCCGGCCTCAGGATCCTGACCCTGAAGCCGGGTGAGGCGCACACCCTGTCCACCGGGGAGTCCGAGTTCCCGGTCCTGCCGCTGACCCGGTGGCTGCACCGTCACCGTCGACGGACAGAGCTTCGAACTCGGCGGCCGGACGGGCGTGTTCGCCTCGGTGACCGACTTCGCCCACCTGCCCCGCGAGTCGCAGGCCCTGACCGGCAGTGTGTTCGGTGGGAGGTTCGCACTGCCCTCCGCCCGTACCGAGCGGAGCTCACTCTCCGCTCGGTACGGGCCCCAGCAGAACGTCCCCGTCGAACTGCGCGGCACCGGGAACTGCTCCCGCCAGGTCAACAACTACTGCCCGCCCGGCACCTTCGAGGCAGAGCACCTCCTGGTGTGCGAGGTCCTCACCCCCGGCGGCAACTGGTCCTCCCACCCGCCGCACAAGCACGACCAGGCCCGGCCGCACGGCTGGCGGCCGTCTGGACCAGGGTGGCCGTACCGATCATGGCTGCGAACCCGGCCAGGTAGACGACCGCCAGGAGGCCCCAGGTCAGTACACGGTCACCGGCGGACAGGGCGGCGCTCGAGACGAGGACAACCGCACAGACGGCCGTCCCGGTCACGAACAACCGGCTGGGGCGGTGGAACTCGGGGCTGCTCGCCGCGCGGCGAGCAGCCAGAGCACCGCCAGCACAGCGGACAACACCCCGGCGTCGACGGCGAACGCAGCTCCGCGCGCGCCGCCGGCCTCGGGGATGAACGCGCCCAGTGGGACGAGTACCAGGATCTGCAGCAGGAACATGATCCGGCCGCGGGCGTCGTCGTAACCGTGCAGTTCATGGTGGAGGCTGCCGTTGAGCCAGGCGATCCACACCAGCGCGAACACTGCGGCGAACTCGACCAGCCCGCGCCAGTTCAGGTGCACGGCCCAATGGTGGGCGGCCTGGGCGACCAGCACGACCACGACCAGGTCGTAGAAGAGTTCGAGCGGCCCACCACCCGCTCGTGCGGCTGTTCGCCGTGGGTGCGCGGCGGCTGCCACATCTGGCGGCGCAGCCGCGCCCACTGCTCATGTTTGGCGTCGGCGGACGAGCTCCGAGAGCGCGGCCCTCAGCTTGGCCGCGGCCTCTCCCACGAGCCGAGGACCTGACCTGCTCGCCGCTGTCAGCGCAGAGCCCCCTTGGTGGCGTCGGCGATGAACCCGCGGGCGAAGAAGGTGAACACCAGCACCAGCGGGATGACCGACAGCAGCACCCCGGACATCACCATGCTGTAGTCGGTGGAGTGTCCGGCGTACAGCTGGGCCAGCGCCACCTGGAGGGTGAGGCGGTCCGGGTTGACGAGCATCACCAACGGCAGGATGTAATCGTTCCAGGCGGCGATGAAGGTGTAGATGCCGAGGAACGCCAGGGCCGGTCGGACGCACGGCAGCACCACGTGCCAGTACAGGCGGAAGAACCCTGCGCCCTCGATGCGGGCCGCGTCCAGGAGTTCGTCGGGGACGCCGCTGCTGGTGTACTGACGCATCCAGAAGATGCCGAACGCATTGGCCGCGGCGGGCACGATGAGCGCCTTCAGCGTGCCCAGCCAGCCCAGCTGAGCCATGATCTCGTACTGCGGGATGATCGCCAGCTGGGTCGGCAGGATGTACATCGACAGCAGCAGGCCGAACAGGAACTTCTTGGCCGGGAAGTCGTACTTGGCGAAGGCGAAGGCGGCCAGCGAGTCGAAGAACAACACGAGCACGGTCGTGCAGACCGCCACGATCACCGTGTTGAACAGCGACCCGAAGAAGTCCATCTTGTCGAACAGGTGCTGGATGTTGGTCAGCAGATGGTCGCCGAACCACAGCTTGGGCGGATAGCGGTAGATGTCCTGCGAGCTGTTCGTCGCCATGACGATGATCCAGTAGAACGGGAACACCGAGATCACGACACCGGCCATCAGCACGACATGGACACTGAGCCCCCGCACGCGTTTACGGTTGTGGCTGTTCACGGCCGTCGCTCCTTACGCTGCACCAAGCGCCAGTTGATGACGACGATGAGCAGGATCAGCAGGAAGAAGGCCCAGACGATCGCGGCCCCGTAGCCGAAGTCGTTGTTGTCGAAGGCCTGGTGGTAGAAGTAGAGCAACGTGGTCAGGCCCGCCTGGCCCGGTCCGCCGGAGTTGGGGTTGGTGGCCGCCTCGCTGCCGAAGAGGACCTGTGGTTCGGTGAAGCTCTGCAGACCCGTGACGGTGGAGATCACCACGGTGAACAGGATGATCGGCCGCAGCAGCGGGATCGTGATGGAGAAGAAGATCCGTACCGGGCCTGCCCCGTCGATCCGTGCGGCCTCGTAGACCTCCGAGGGGACCGCCTGCAGGCCGGCGAGGTAGATGATGGCGTTGTAGCCGGTCCATTGCCAGGTCATCAGCGCCGCGATCACCAGCTTGATCGTCCACTCATTGCTCATCCAGGGCACGGCCGACAGGTGCAGGGCCCTCAGGATGGCGTTGATCAGACCGAAGTTGTTGCTGAAGACGGCGCCGAAGAAGATCGCGATGGCCACCAGCGAGGTGATGCTGGGGATGAACAGGGCGATCCGGTAGAAGGCCGTGAGACGTTTGGTGGAGTTCACCAGCACCGCGAGCACCAGGGCGAGGAAGAGCATCGGCACGGTGGACAGCACCCAGATGACAAGGGTGTTGCGCACGGACAGCCAGAACACCGGGTCGTGCCACAGAAAGCGGAACTGCTGGAACCCGACGAACTGCATGTCCCCGATGCCGTCCCACTTCTGGAACGCCAGATACACGGTGTAGAGCACCGGGGAGAGCATGAAGACCGAGAAGAGCAGGTAGTACGGTGAGACGGCCAGGTACTGCGGCCAGTACCTGAGGCCCCGCCGCCATGGCCCGCGCCGGGCCCCGCCCGACACCGGCCGGACCCGACGGCCGTTCCGGCCCGGACCGCGCGGGCGGTCCGGGGCCGGCGGGCCGGCGGGCCCGGTGCCGGATCCGGAGGAGGGCCCGGTGCCGGATCCGGAGGAGGGCCCGGTGCCGGATCCGGGGGACGGTCCGGTGGGGGCCGGGCCGGCTACCGGGCTTGACGACATGTCACTTCACTCCCTGCCGCTGGGCGATCTGCTTGGCCTGGCTGACCGCGTCCTTCCAGGCCTGGTCGGGGTCCTTCCCCTTCGCCTCGATGCTGGTCAGCTCGCTGAAGTAGGGCGCCGAGACCGCCGCGTCGGCCGGGGCCTCGTAGGCCGCGGGGATCTTCTCGGCCGCCGGACCGAAGACGTCGATGGTCTTCTGGCCGCCGAAGAAGACGTCACCGCCGGTCAGCGCCGGCAGCTTGTACGCGGCCGGGGCAGTCGGGAACAGCGCCGCGTCGGTGAAGCCGCGGGCCTGGTTCTCGGGATTGAGGATCCAGGTGATGATCTTGAAGGCAAGCTCGGGATTGCGGCAGGTGGCAGGCAGGGCGAGGAAGGAGCCGCCGAGGTTGGACGGTCCGCCGGGCAGGCTCGCCACCCGCCACATGCCCTTGGTGCCGGGCGCCGCGTTCGTGATGTCCAGCGCGTGCCAGGCGGCGCCGATCTCGGTGCCCAGGGTGCCGCCGCTGATGGCGGCGTTCCAGGTGTTGTCGTTGATCTTGGCGTCGATGCCGAGGGTGTAGGGCTTCACGGCGGTGGTCCAGGCGGTGCGGATATGGTCCTGGTCGCCGATGAACTTGTTGTCCTCGTCGATGAACCGCCGGGTGCCCTGGCCGATCATCATCGTGAAGACCGAGCTGATGTTGTTGATCAGGAAGGTCTTGGGCAGGGCCTTGTGCAGCTCGACGCCGGCCTTGAAGTAGTCGTCCCAGGTGGACAGCTGTGCGGAGACCTTGGCCGGGTCGGTGGGCAGTCCCGCCTTGGCGAAGAGGTCCTCGCGGTAGTACGTGGCGCAGGGGCCGATGTCGATCGGGAAGCCGATGAGCTTGCCGTCCTGGGTCGTGGCCTGCTTCAGCTTCCACGACAGGTACTGCGGGGCCAGCTTGTCCGCACCGACGGTGTTCAGGTCGATGAAGCGGTTGGCGTTGGGCAGGAAGGAGGCGATGTCCTCGCCCTTGATTCCGGTGATGTCGGGCGCGGACTGGGCGGCCCGCAGGCCGGTGAGCAGCTTGGTCTTGAAGTCGCCGCCGACCACGGAGGTCTTGAGGGTGGCGTCGGAGAAGTGCTTCTTGGCGTCCGCCACGACCTTGTCGCTCAGCCCGCCGGACCAGTACCAGAGGGTCAGGTTCTTGCTGTCCTTGCCGGCGCTCGATCCGGAGCCGCCGCCACACGCCGAGGTGGCGCCGGCGGCGGCCGCGGCAAGAACGGCTGCCTGAAGGAATCGTCTGCGGGAAACGTCCACGATCTTCTCCTAGTTTTTCGGCGTGTCCGGCAAGGACCTGTGAGTCGTGGGCTACGGCGGTGGTGGCGGGGGCCGAGTGGCTGAAGAGCATCGGCGTCGTGGTGAGCCCTTCAACCACTCGGGGCTGTGTGACCCGGTCCTCTCAGACGGTGCCGACGCTCATGGCGGCGGAATGCGCCGTTCATCCGCTTCGGCCGACCGGAGTGGGGTCCGGACCTGGCTCCGAATTACGCAAGAGAGTGCACCCGGTGCGCGGGTTTGACAAGACTCAAGCGAGTAACGAGACATTCCTGCGCGACTTTGCTTGAGTTTGGCGAGTTGGCGAGTATGGTCGGCGCATGCTCCCTGACCGAAGACATCAGCTGATCCTCCGCGCCCTGCGCGCGGACGGACCCACCACGGTGGCCTCCCTGGCCGAGAAGGTCGGGGCGAGTCAGGCCACGATCCGGCGCGACCTCGCGCAGTTGGAGGACGAGGGACTGCTCAAGCGCGTCTACGGCGGTGCCGCCCCGGTCGTCGGTGAGGACGATCCGTTCGCCGACGTGGCCACGGTCCGGGTGGAGGCCAAGGACTCCCTTGCCGCCTGGTGCGCGGACCTCGTCAGGGACGGCGAGACCGTGCTGCTCAACATCGGCACCACGGCCCACCGGGTGGCCCGCCATCTGCACGGCCGGTCCCTGACCGTGATCACCAGCAATCTGGCCGTGTACGAGGAGCTTCAGGACGACAAGGACATCCAGTTGATCCTGCTGGGCGGCGTGGTACGGCGCGACTATCGCTCGCTGGTCGGCTTTCTCACCGAGGACAACCTGCGGCAGGTCCACGCCGACCGGCTGTTCCTCGGCACCAGCGGGGTCCGCCCCGACGGACAGGTGCTGGACACCACCGCCGTGGAGGTGCCCGTCAAACGGGCGATGATCGCCGCCAGCGCCCAGGTGGTCCTGGTCGCGGACGCGGGCAAGTTCCCCGGCACAGGGATGGCCCGGGTGTGCGGGCCGGAGGACCTCGATGTCGTGGTGACCAACGCCCCGGCGGACGAGAAGACCTGCAACCGACTGCGAGAGGCGGGAGTGGAGGTGGTCGAGGTATGAGACTCACGATCCTGGGCGGCGGGGGCTTCCGGGTCCCTCTGGTCTACCGGGCGCTGCTGGGCGACCGTGGCGAGGGACGCGTCACCGACGTCACCCTGTACGACCTGGACGCCTCCCGGCTGGCGACCATCCGCAAGGTGCTCGCCGACCAGGCGGCCGGGCACCCCGACGCGCCGGCCGTCACCGCCACCACGGACCTGGACGAGGCGGTCGCCGGAGCCGACTTCGCGTTCTCCGCCATCCGTGTCGGCGGGCTCGCCGGCCGGGCGGCGGACGAGCGCATCGCACTGGAGGAAGGCGTTCTGGGCCAGGAGACCGTCGGCGCGGGCGGCATCTCCTTCGGGCTGCGCACGGTACCGGTGGCGATCGGGATCGCCCGTCGCATCGCCGCCCTGGCGCCCGACGCCTGGGTCATCAACTTCACCAATCCCGCCGGCATGGTCACCGAGGCGATGACCGCCCACCTCGGTGACCGGGTGATCGGGATCTGCGACTCCCCGGTGGGCCTGGGCCGCCGCGCGATCGGGGCGCTCGGCGCCGATCCCGCACGCGTCCGCCTGGACTACGTGGGACTCAACCACCTGGGCTGGCTGCGCGGCCTGTACGCGGACGGCCGGAATCTGCTGCCGTCCCTGTTGGCGGACGAATCCGCGCTGACCTCGTTCGAGGAGGGCAAGCTGTTCGGCGCCGACCTGCTGCGCACGCTCGGCGCGCTGCCCAACGAATACCTGCACTACTACTACTTCAGCCGCGAGTCGGTGCGCTCGGCCGGGGCCGCCACGCAGACCCGGGGCGCCTTCCTCCACTCCCAGCAACAGCGCTTCTACGATTCCCTGGGCGCAGCCGACGGCTCCCCGCCGGAGCCCCGCGCCGCCTGGAACGCCTGGGACGCCACCCGGCTGGAGCGCGAAACGACCTACATGGCCGAGAACCGCGACGCCGTCGGCATGGGCGAACGCGACTCCTGCGACCTGGAGTCCGGCGGCTACGAGCGGGTCGCCCTCGCCCTCATGCGGGCCATTGCCCTGGACGAGCGGGCCACCCTCATCCTCAACGTCCGCAACCGCGGCCGGATCCCCGTCCTCGACGACGACGCCGTCGTCGAGGTCCCCTGCCATGTGGACGCCAACGGCGCCCACCCGATCGCCGGAGCCGCGCTGCCCGAGCACGGCACAGGTCTGGTGTGCTCGGTGAAGGCGGTCGAACGCGCGGTCGTCCGGGCCGCCACCACCGGCGAACGCGCCCACGCGATCCGGGCCCTGACCATCCACCCGCTGATCGACTCCTACACCGTCGCCAAGCGTCTGCTGGACGCCTACCAGCGCCACTTCCCCGAACTCGCCTACCTGGGTCGCTGAGTGACTGAGCGTTCCCAGGCACCCGCTCGTCGTACGGCCCCGTGATCCCGCCGCACGCGCCTGCTGGGCAAGTGCGTCCCGCTCGGCGATGCCCGCCATGGAGTACGGCAACCGCGAGCCTCCCGCGTCAGTGCGGAGCCGTCCCGTCGCGTGTCCCGGGCCCGGACTGCCATGTGGATGGTGGTCCCCATGGTCGGCAAGATTCACCGCCCGACTCAGCCGCTGCACGGTCAACGACCGCCTCACCGAAACGGCTGGCTTCGCCCACGAACCGGCCCGCAAGCCGGCTGCCGCGTGACCGCCGGGAAGCCGCACTTCACCAGGTGAGTGCCGGACCCGGAACAGGTCCGCACCAACCACCATCCCGTGCAGCCGCCGGCACACCCCGGCCTCGTTCGGGTTCCGCAGCCGACGCCGGCACGTCAGGCCCGAACCGAAACCCGGCGGGCGGGGGCGACGACGCGGCGGTGGTGCGGCAGGAGAGCCGCACCACCGCCGTCCGTCCGGGGCTGAGCCACCATCCGGCAGGGCCTGGTCCCTACGACGAGGTGACGGCCTTGTGCGCCCGGCCCAGCCGTTCGCGGACCAGCGCGACGACCACCACGCCCGCGGCCACCAGCGTGGACAGGACCACCTGGTCGCGGCCGCCGCCCGCGGCCGTGTCCGTCAGCATGTAGCCCAGAACGAACGTGATCAGGGCGATGGTGGCCCAGGTCAGATAGGGGTAGAGCCACATCTTGACGATCAGCTTCTCCGGCGCCTCCCGCTGGAGGATCTTGCGCATCCGCAGCTGCGAGAAGCAGATCACCAGCCAGACGAACAGTGCGATCGCGCCGGAGGAGTTGAGCAGGAACTGGAAGACCGTGTCCGGCCAGAGGTAGTTGAAGGCGACGGCGACGAAGCCGAAGACCACCGAGGCCAGGATGGCCGTCCTCGGCACGCCGCGTTCCGTGGTGAGTCCGAAGGAGGCCGGGGCGTCACTGCGCCGGCCGAGGGAGAACGCCATGCGCGACGCGGTGTAGAGGCCCGAGTTGAGACAGGACAGCACGGAGGTCAGCACGATGGCGTTCATGATCTGGGCCGCGTGCGGGATGCCGATGGAGCTCAGCGCGGCGACGTACGAGCCGTCCTTGAGGATCGCCGGGTCGTCCCAGCGCAGCAGCGACACCACGATCAGGATCGAGCCCAGGTAGAACACCGCGATCCGCCAGATCACGCTGTTGGTGGCCTTGGTGACCGCGCCCCGAGGGTCCTCGGACTCGCCGGCCGCCAGCGTGACGATCTCGCTGCCCATGAAGGAGAAGACCACCATCAGGACGCCGGTAAGGATCGCCCCCGGCCCGTGCGGCAGGAATCCGCCGTGCGCGGTCAGATTGGAGAAGCCCGATGCCGGGTGGTCCGAACCGGGCAGCAGGCCGAAGATCGCAAGGGCACCCAGCACGATGAACGCGGCAATGGCGACGACCTTGATGCCGGCGAACCAGAACTCGAACTCGCCGTAGGAGCTGACCGAGACCAGGTTGCTGGCGGTGAGGATGACCATGACGATCAGGGCCCAGCCCCACTGCGGGACCGCCGGGATCCAGCCGGCCAGGATCTTGGCCCCGGCGGTCGCCTCGACGGCAAGCACCACAACCCAGAAGAACCAGTACAGCCAGCCGATGGTGAACCCGGCCCAACGGCCCAGCGCGCGATCCGCATAGGCGGAGAACGAGCCGGACGTGGGGTTGGCCGCGGCCATTTCGCCAAGCATGCGCATGACGAGGACGACGAGGACCCCGACGAGCGCGTAGGAGATGAGAATGCCGGGGCCCGCGGCGGCGATGCCGGAGCCGGAGCCGACGAACAGGCCTGCGCCGATGACACCGCCGATGGCGATCATCGACAGGTGGCGGTTCTTCAATCCGGCTTTCAGGCCGGATCCCGCGGGGGTCTCGGTGCTGGTCACCGGGTCTGTGGCGGAAAGAGGGGGACGTGTTGTCATCTCGACATCCATGGAGGGAGTTCGGACGAGGACATGCACCGGCGGGCTTGGGCGGGGTTGACCGCGCAGGTTCCACCGAAGGGGGACGGGTGTGGAAGTCGGGCGCGTCGCGGGTCGCGATCACGGTCGCCGTGAAGGCATAGTGGGCCTGGCCTCCTGGCCGTGTCTGCGGGAGCAGGCACGGGTCGGTGGCCGAGAGGAAAATAGTTCACCACGATCAGAAAAAACAAGAGGTGTCCGCCGGACGTCTTGTTCGTGGTGCCCGCACGCCGTGAGGGGCGATCCGGCGCCGGGGGCTTTTTTAAGTGTTCACCATGCTCTATTTTCTCGGGCATCGCGGAACTGCTTCTGCCGTTGTGGCTACCGCGCCATCTCCCGTGTTCCGGCCTCCGTGGGAGCCCCTATGCACAAGACCGCGGGGTGGTCACACGAACCACCGATGACCTGGCCTCTGCCGCCCCTCCCCGTCCACTTCGCGCGTCGGCCTCTGAGACCAACGCATGCCTGCTCGTCCGCGGCAGGGCGGAGGCCGGGAAAGCAGCAGGGGCCGCCCGTCGGGGTGAGGGCGAGCCCTGACCCTCGGGCCCACGGCCGGACGGCGACACCACAGGCCGTAACCCCGCCCAGCAGGCCGTTAGGGTGGCGTCGTGGTGAATCCAGCGGGCAAGTTCGGACCCTATAACCAGCCAGGCGCTGCACGGCCGACGCCGGCCGCCGGACTGGGGGACGCCCGTGTCCTGCCCGGCAGGGGCCAGACGGGATCGGAACTCGTCCGCTCAAGGATCGCGCTGAAAGTGCGCCTGAAGTCCGTGTCAGCGGGAGACCGGCTGCCGGACGCCGGCGTTCTTGCCGAGGAACTGGGGATCAGTGAGATCACCGTGCGCCGCGCACTGGAGGGGATGTGCCAGGACGGCCTGCTCGACCGCCGACGAGGCCGGGCGGGCGGAACCTTCGTCGCGCCGGGCTGGGACACGGTCGTCCCTTTGATGCATGACGCCGACGAGGCGGCTTCACTGGACGCCTTCCACCTGCTGCTCGAATGCGGTCTCGTGGCACACGGTGCGGGCGAGGTCCCGGCCGATCAACTCGAAGGACTGCTGGCGCTGGTCGACGAGATGGATCTGGCCGACGATCCGGCACGACTGCTCGAACTGGAGACGCGCTTCCATCTCGACCTTGCGCAGGCTCTCGGCGGGCCCGGAATCCGCGAGCTTGCCGCCGACCTGCTCGGTCGACTGTGCCTGCTGCTGCCCAATCCGACACCCGCGGTCGTACGGGCGCGGAACCGCTGCCACGCCGAACTGCTCACCGAGCTCGGCCGCGGCGCGATGGACCCGGCCGTGCGGGCGGTGAAGGCACACCAGCATGCCCGCCCGAGCTGACGCCCAGCCGCGCAGACCCGAGTGCCGGCGACGCCGCGCACCCCTTGCACCGCAACACTGCAGAAGGAGCCGCCGCCATGACTGACCCCGGAGCCGTCGGCCCGTCGTCGACGTCGGGCCCCGTCGGCGGCACGCCCCAGCGCCTGCGCGGCGGCGTTCTCGGCATGGCGGACATCGCCACCGCCACGATGGCCAACGTCGGCCCGGCCATGAGCTTCTTTTTCGGCTTCGCATTTCTCGCCGTCACCGCGGGTGTCGCGTCCCCGCTGACCATCGTCGCCGCGGGCATCGCGGTGGCGCTGCTGGGCAACACGCTCGCACAGTTCTCCCGTGCGCACCCCTCCGCGGGCAGCTTCATCACCTTCGTGGGCAAGACCTTCGGGCCGGTCAGCGCGGTGACCACGGCATTGCTTGCGGGACTGGGCTACATCATCGCTATGGCCTCCGTCATCGCGATCTCGGGCGGGTTCGTGCAGATCACCCTGCACCACTACACCGGCGTCGAGCTGCCGTGGATCATCTGGACGCTGCTGCTGACCGGTCTGTCGGTGGTGCTGATGCTGCGCGGGGTGGTGGTCTCCACCAAGTGGGCCGGCTACTTCTTCGGCGTGGAGATGCTGGTGCTGGTCGTGGTCTCGGTCGCGGCAATCGTCGAACACCGCGGCCACCTCTCCGCCGACCCCTTCCTGCCCGACCACATCAGCCACGGCCTCAGGGGCCTGGCCGCAGGATTCCCGCTGGCGGTGTATCTGTTCATCGGCTGGGAGAACTCGGCGGCGCTCGCCGAAGAGACGGAGAACCCGCGGCGCAACGTCGGCCGCGCCGTGTTCTTCTCCATCGCGATCATGACGGTGAGCTACGTCCTCTTCTCCTACGCCACGGTGACCGGCTTCGACTACGACGTGGCCAAGTTGGGCCACGCTCGAATCCCCTTCATCGACGTCGCCCACGACACGCTCGGAGCGCTGGCGTTCGTCGCCTACATCGGGGGCCTGACCTCCACCCTCGGCGTGCTGATCGCCGGCATCAACTCCCAGGCCCGCCTGGTGTTCAACGCCGGACGCGAGGGGCTGCTCCCCTCCTTCTTCGGCTACGTGCACCCGACGCGCCGTACACCGACCAACGCGATCGTCACCTTCGCCGCCATCTCACTGCTGATCATCGGAGGCTGGGGCCTGGGCCATCTGCTCGGGCCCCACGGCTCGATGAACCCCGTCGTCTTCTTCACCGAGTCCTCGAGCCTGGGCGCCATCCTGATCCTGCTGGTCTACCTCGCGTCCAACATCGCCCTGCCGCTCTACTACCGCAGATACCGTCCTCAGGAGTTCCGCACGGTCCGCCACCTGCTGCTGCCCGCGATCGGCGCCCTGGCCATCCTGGTTCCTCTCTACTACCTCGCCAAACCCGGACAACCCGCGCCGTACAGCTGGTTCCCCGTAGCAGCGTTGGCCGCCCTGCTCGCTGCCGTCGGCTACGCGACGCTTCTGGTCCGCCGAGACCCCAGCCTGGCCGAACGTGTCGGCTCTGTCGTCGCCGACGCCGAGTGAGCGGGTTGCTCTGGGGCGACCGCAGGACGCGGCCGTCTACCCGGACGTCAGTGGTCATTCATGTACGGTGCCGCAATGTCTCCCACCACTTGAGCAGTTGTTTCTCGGGATCGCCGGTGTACGACCACGGGGCATGCGTGGCCCGTCGGCCCATGATCCGCAGGAGCGGAGCGGCTATGTCTGCGGCGCCCGCGTGACAGGCGGCATGGGCCAGGTAGTTGAGATGTCGCACGTCGGCGGGAGCGACGGTGTTCTCCGAACGGCCCTGGATCCAGCGCTGCCAGGTACGCCGTACGTCACTGACGGCACCATCGTGGTTCCAGTGCTGTCCGAGCCCCACAGCCGTGTACTGGCCCTTCGCACCATCGACGAGCGAGCGGAACTCCTCGACCCGTGCGTATTGCACCAGAACCGGCAAAGCGCAGCCCGGCGGTGCAACCCCGGCCGCATCCCGGGCGAAGTCGTACATGAGGCCGTGGGTGCCGTGCCACCGGGACGAGTAGTAGTGGAGCACCTGGAGATGCCCCTCCACACTGTACGGGTCGCGGATGTACAACTCGTCCCACCAGCGCTCCAGTTCCTGCCGACGCACTCCCGTCGGGTACAGCCGGGCGACGGAGATCAGCGAGATCCATGGCGTCGGGTCGTCCGGATTGGCCTCGGCGGCCTGCAGGCAGGCCAGCACCGCGGTGTCGATGCGGTGCTGGTCGATCGGCATGCCCCGGCCGGCGGCTATGGCGAGGTTGAATGCCCGGGCCACCTCAGTGGCCGCCCGAAGCACCAGTGCGTCGGCGCTGCCGGGCTCAGCAGCGAGCCATGACTCGACGGTCGAACTGCCCGCGCACGCCTGGGCGAGCAACGGTATCCGGTGGCCCCGTGCCCGCCAGTCGGTACCGGTGACCCGCAGCAGGTCTCGCAGGCCCTGCCAACGGCCGATGACGATGTCGTGGCGGGCAGAGGTGAGGGGCGCATCCCCGCAGTCGGGGTCGAAGTCGGGGGTGAAGCGATCCCGCGCCATCAGGACATCCCTCAGAAGTCGGTGGGCAGACCCTCGTGGGCACTGGAGAGCGCGGCCTCGTGGTCGCCGGGGACGTAGTCTGTCTCGACGGTGCGTGTGGCGTCCAGCCTCGCCGGCCGGTAGTAGTCACTCCCCCGCTTCCAGTACCAGAGCATCGGGATCAGCCCGACGGCCAGCCCACCGATACCGATGGCGACCGCGGCACTGCTCAGCTGGCCCAGCGACTCAATGAAGATCCAGAACATGAACAGTGCACCGAACAACGGCCACAGCCCCCCGAGCAGAAAGTTCGCGGGGGACTTCAACAGCATCTTGCGGTAGGCGACGACCACCGCAATGCCCGCCAGCCCGTAGTAGACGGCGATCTGCAGACCGATCGCCGAGATCGCATCGGAGAGGATCTCGCCCACCGAGCCCAGCGCGTTGGAGGCGATGAACATGACCAGCGCGACGGCGCCGACCACGACGATGGCGACCCACGGCGTGTTCCAGGTGCGGTGAACCCGCCCGAATGCGGTCGGCATCGTACGGTCGCGGCCCATCGCGAACAACGACCGCGTGACCTGGATGAGCGTGGTCTCCAGTGTGGCGATCGTGGACAGCATCACTGAGATGATGAGCAGCTTGCCGCCCCAGCCCGGCCAGATCGCCTCGCCGAGCGCTCCCAGCACGTTGGCGTCGTTGTCCTCGATCTGCTTGCCGGAGAGGATGACGTTCACTGCGATGGTGAACACCTCGAAGAGCAGAAAGACGATGCCCACCCCGATCAGTCCCGCAAGGCCGGTCGTACGACGGCTGTTGCGGGTCTCCTCGCTGAGGTTGCTGGTGACGTCCCAGCCCCAGTAGTAGAACGCGGCAATGAGCGCACCCGACGCGAAGCCGGCCATCCCGTGGAAGTGGCTGAAGCCGAGCCAGGACCAGTCGAAAGCGCGGGCGTTGCCGGTATGGAAGACGGCCAGGACCGCGAACAGCGCCAGGATGGCGAGTTCCACCCCGGACATGACGAGCTGGGCCCGCGCCGTCAGCCGGGCACCGCCGAGGACCACGAGCAGCATGATCAGGAACCATGCCGCGCCGACCGCCGTGGACAGCGCCGTGTTCTGTGCGAGTTTGCCGTCGAACAGGGCAAGCGTCATCGACCCTGCGGGCAGAGAGCCGGCGACCATGAAGATGGTCGCCGAGATCACCAGGGCCCATCCGCTGATGAAGCCGAGGAATGGGTGGAGGGTACGCCCGACCCACGAGTAACTGGCGCCCGCGTTCACGTCGATACGGCTGAGGTAGCTGAACGCCAGGGCGATGCCCAGCATGGGTATCGCGCAGTACAGAAGCGCTGCCGGACTGGCCAGCCCCACCGCACCGACGAGGACCGCTGTGGTCGCCGCCAGCGAGTACGCGGGGGCACTGCCTGCCACCGCCATGACCACGGTGTCGAACGTTCCCAGGGCGTTGGCCTGCAGCCCTCTGCCCCTGAAGTTGCTCATGGATGCGCTGCTTTCGGTCGTGCACGACGTGAGGGCGACCTGCCCCGACGACGTAAAGGGGGGAGGACAGCCGACCTGGCCCCCACAAAGGACTGTTGGTCCCGGAACCAGGGCAGGCAGGAGAGAGACGAGGCAAAGAAACGACAAGAGTGAGACGCCGCTTTAGCAGCCGGACACTCTGCGTGCTGATGTGGTGAGAGAGATGATAGACGAGACTATTGATAGTTCAAGAGCCGCTACGGAGCGTGATGCCTGTACCGGTGCGAACACCACCAACCGTGACACCGGTCCGAAAACGCAAGCCTGGTGGCGCCGCCGCGAGCAACCTACCGCGCCGTCACCGTCAAGTAGCCCGTCTTCTTCACGCGGCCGTGGTGGGCGACGACCGTCACGGGGTAGCGGCCCGGCTTGAGGCCGGCACGAATGGTGGCCGTGTTGAAGTAGCGCGGGTCGTCGCCGTCGGCGGACTTGGTGTCGTCGCGCTTGAGGTGCAGTACTTGAGTGAACGCCGGTGATGTGGCGGTCAGCCGCGTCTCCTCGCCCGGGTCCGGGTACACGTCGTGCCACCACACCACGACCTTCCCTCCGAGACGGACCCTGACGTCATGCCCGTGACCGCTGTCGGGGTAGCGGCGGGGCTCGTTGAAGTCGGGGCCGTAGGCCTTCCCGAGATAGTCGGGGTCGCCGGGCCAGGACGCGCGGACCGCCAGACGTTGCTCGGCGATGCGGTGGCCGTGCGGGCCGTACAGCTCGAACGTGTACGTGCCATCCGCCAAGTCGGACTTGAGCTCCGGCTGGACCGAGTACGCCCGGGGGTTGTAGAAGTCGAACAGCTTGTCGCGGACAAGACGCGCGGGCCTGGGCAGAGCCGAAGACCGTACCGTGAAGTCGGTGCCCTGCTCGCCCGGGTACAGATCGTCGAAGCGTAGCGCGACCGGCCCCCCGGGCCGGGCCACGCTCGACGGCACCGTAACTGTGAACGACGGGCGCTCGGAGGGCACCACATGAATCCTGTCGCGAGCCACGGTCTGGCCTGTGATGGCGACCGAGAGCGGGTACCAGCCAGGCTTGTCCGTCATGGCGAGGGTCGCCACGGCCCCGTAGGCGCCGTCCTTCCATCGCAGCCGTACGGGCGCTCCGAACGCCGGCGACTGGGCGGTCACCGCATCGTGTCCCTGGGCGCGGCTGACGCCGTCGAGCAGCATGGCGACCAGTTCCCCGGGGCGGGCGTCCAGTTGGCCGTTCAAGATCAGCACGGGCCGGCGGGGAGCAGTCGCAGGCGTGCTCGCCGCGTTGGGCGCGCCGTGCGCGGACGTGCTCGCCGAATCAGCGCACCCGCACAGCACGAGGCCGGCCGCTGCGATACCCACGGCCCTGGACCAATTCATCGTCTCCCCCAGTCATTGGTCATAGACAGAGATGGCGGAACGGCGCGTTCGGTTGTCTGCCGCCGACGGGAGATGGCAGGTTGCAGCAAATTGACGAGTACGCACCCGCGTGCATAGGTTCTGCGCTTGTCCTGATCCTGTCAGGTTGGCCAGGACTGTCACGTCGATCCCCGGGGGATGCATTGAACTGGTACGTCCAGGTGCTCAAGAAGTACGTAGTTTTCCGTGGGCGTGCTCGCCGCAAGGAATACTGGATGTTCACGCTGTTCAGCGCGATCATCTACATCGCACTGCTGGTCGCGGACGACTTCGTCGGGAACAAGGCGCTCTCCTCCATCTACACCGCCGCGACCCTGCTGCCCACCTTTGCCGTCACGGTTCGCCGACTGCACGACACCGACCGCTCCGGCTGGCTGATACTGGTCGGGCTGATCCCCCTCATCGGCGCCTTCGTCCTGCTGGCTTTCATGGCCAATGAAGGCACCCCGGGCCAGAACAAGCACGGCGTGAACCCGAAGGAGAACCTGGTGCTCGCCTGACGCCGCCGGATCACGTGCGTGCGCCACACTGCTCGGCCATGGCGAGGAGGGTGGCGCACGTCTGGATTCGCCGCGTGACCGAGCTCTCTTACCTCGCTGCCGTCCGGGAGTCGTACGACACCGTCGCCGCTCACTACGCGGACCGCGTCAGGACTCCTGCGGAGTTGGATCCCCTGTCGCGCTCGATGCCGGCAGCGCTCGCCGAACTCGTGCACATATATCCGGCCCTGCGGTTCGCTGTGGGTTCCATGACAGCGCTGGAGATCGGGAACGACGAGCTCGGCGACGTCCTGGCACGCCAAGAGGACGATCGCGAGCTTCTTGGCCCGCAAACCATAACCGCCCCGGGCTCGGCCCGCGGAAACTGGAGCAACCATGGCGCCCGGGATACCAAGTCCGCCCGGACAGAGGTGAGTTCCCCGACGGCTCCCTGCGTCGCCTGCCGGGGGCTCATCAGGCGCTGAATACGCCGCCCGAGCCCGCTCTGTGGGCCGTCGGTGGCAAAGTAGCCCGCGCTCGCTTGCGCCTGCTGCCAGGTCACCCGCACCACGCTCAACAATTGCCCCGGTCAAGACACAGGGACGTGCCTGAGCAGCACCGAGGAGAACGACCGATGGACAGAGCCGGGCGTCCGGATCGTAGAGCTCTACTGGCCGGCGGACTTGCGGCCGCCGCGGTCGCGCTTGCAGGGTGCTCACCTACGAGCGCCACGCCGGCGGAGACCAGCGCTTCACCGGAAGCGCAGCCAACCACTCCCGCCGCGGCATTCGCAAGACTGATGGAGGGCAACCAGCGGTGGGTGACCGGAGACCTTCAACACCCCGACAGGGATCCGACCCGGCGTCAGTTCGTGGCCCAGAAGCAGAAGCCGTTCGGGGCGGTCCTCTCCTGCATCGACTCCCGAGTGCCCCCTGAACTCCTTTTCGACACCGGGCTCGGCGATCTTTACGTGATGCGCACGGGCGGGGAGGCCGTCGGCCCGGTGGTCACTGGTTCTGTCGAGTACGGGCCCATGACGAGTGGCACCCCGCTCATCGTGGTCCTCGGGCATCAGCGCTGCGGCGCCATCGAGGCGGCATACAAGTCCATTCGTGACGGCAAGCCGCTGCCCGGCAACCTGCAGGCGATCGCAAAGGCTCTGCGGCCGGCATACGAGCAGGCAGTCCGGGAAGGCGGCCCCGACCCGGTCGAGACCATGACTCGTGCCCAGGTCAAGTTGACCGCGACTGATCTGCGCTCCAACCAGGACCTCGCCCCACTCGTGGGAAAGGGTGCCCTTGCCGTGGTCGGCGCCTACTACTCGCTCGACACCGGAAAGGTGGAAGTCCTGACGGGCGCACCCTCCTGAACCGTGCCGCGTCCTGGTTCGGCAGTGCGGCACGTCGCCGGTCCACCTCCGCCACCTGCTCCGGGACGGCGTGCGCGCACCAGGGGATGCGGCCCGCATCGAGCGCCTCCCGCCATGGGCGCGGGCTACTCCCCTGACCGGTACCGCGGAACACCGTCTCGTCCGCAGCCAGGACCGTGCCCAGCAGCCCAGAGTTGCCGGGCCCCGCCGTCGTGGTCAAGCACTTGCCATCCCGTCAGAGCCTGTCGTAAAAATCCCGCGGAATTGTCCGTGATTGGTAACGGACGGATCCCGCGGCGGTGTTCTCCCGTCCTGACAGGTGCACGGGACCCACGGAGACGGCAAGGAACGGGGCGGACATGGTGTGGCGTGAAGGACGGGGTTGGTACGGCCGGGTGCTCGCGGCGGCGGTCGGAGTGACGGCGGTGGCCGCCGCCACCACGGTGTGGACCGCGCAGGCCGGTCCCGTCGAGGATCAGCACCCGGGCTCGGGCATCTCGGCGCACCCCTCGGCGCCGAACTCCCGGTCGCAGGGCTCCGGAAGGACGCCGGTGTCAGTGGACATCGCCCATGCCTCGGACCGCGGCGCCCGGGGCGTCAACATCACCATCGACGACGGACCGGACCCGGTGTGGACACCGCGGGTGCTGCAAGTGCTGCGGGACAACGGCGTGAAGGCCACGTTCTGCATGGTGGGCACACAGGCCCAAGCCCACCCCGATCTGGTCAAGGCGGTGGTGGCGGCCGGGCACCGGCTGTGTGACCACACGGTGTCGCACGACATCTCCATGGGCACCAAGTCTGAGGCCTACCAGTCACAGCAGATTCTGGACGCCGAACGCATGATCACCGAGGCGTCGGGGGGCGTTCAGCCGCTGTACTACCGTGCCCCGGGCGGTGCCTTCACCCCGTACAGCCGGCGGATCGCCGCGTCCCAGGGGATGCGACCCCTGGGCTGGAACGTCGACTCCAAGGACTTCGAGCGTCCCGGAGCGGGCGCCATCGTCGCCACCGTGAAGAAAGAGATCTCCAACGGCCCGACCGTCCTGTTCCACGACGCAGGCGGAGACCGCTCCCAGACCGTGGCCGCGCTGCGCGAGGTCCTGCCGTGGCTGAAGCAGCAGGGGTACTCCTTCGGCTTCCCGGTGCGCTGAGCACGGCTCACCCGCCGGGGAGCAGATCGGGTGGCGTGGCATTGGGCCGGCCATTCACGAAGCGCTCCCGGGACGCGACTGTGACCGGGCGCACCGACGCCCGGCCATACCGTCAGCGCAGCCGTAGGAGGAAGAAGTCCCCTCTCTTGTTGGTGTCCCCCGGCACCCAGTCGTCCTTCCAGGACTGGAACGCCGCCACGCGCGCGTGCCCGTCGAAGACGAGGGCCATACCGGTGTCGTCGGCCGGCAGCAACCGTGTACGGTCCGTGCGCACGTCCCGTACGTACTCGCGGTGTCCCACCATGAGGACGTACTCGCCGGTCGTACCCACGAACACTCCCGCCCGTGTGGACGCCGTCGGATCACCCGGCGCGTCGAGCGTGCGCGTGCTGCCCGTGTCCAGATCGCGCAGGTGGCCGCCGGTGTGCCGGGCACCGGGAACCATCCTGTTCGACGCCGAGTTGAACAGGACGTATCTGCCGTCGGAGCTGATGCCTGCGAGCTTCGAAGGGATCGAAATGGTGTTGCTGCCGTCGTAGGTGACGTCGACGCGCTCGGCTCGCCCGGTGGCGCGTCGTCATGCGTAGACGTATCCGACGGGCGGCCCGGACACCTTGGGCTCGTCCGTCGAGTAGGCGACGGCGCTCCCGTCCGGGGTGATGTGCGGACCGTACGCCTTCGCGGTCCCCGCCCGGGCCTGGCGCGGCGCTCACCCGCCGTGTCATGCCCGTCCACAAGTCCCGTACGTAGACGCGGACGTCGCCGTGCAGGCCCAGCGGGAACCACGGCTCGGCCCCGGCCACGAAGGCGACGTACCGGCCGTCGGCGCACATCGACGAGTCGCGCGAGACGATACCGAAACCCTTGTCGAGGCCCACGTTGACCTTGGTGGTGCGGCCGGTACGCAGATCGCGGACGTAGACGTCGGACTGCCGTCCGGGCGGACCGCTGTGCACGGGGTAGGGCCACTCCGACGTGAACGCCACATAGCGGCCGTTGGCGCTCAGGGCCGGCTGATAGGCCTTGGCGTTGGCGGGCGCACCCGAGCCCTGGGCGGTCAAGCGCACGATGAGGCCGGTGCGTACGTCTTTGACGAAGACGTCGCGGAGGCGGTTGGTGTCGCCGGGCACGAGATGTGTCGCGTCGGACTCGAAGGCGACGTGTCGTCCGTCGGCGCTGATCGACGGGGCCATGGAGTCGCCGTCGCCCTGTGCACCGTCGACGGCGCCGCGTACCACGAGGGGTACGCAGCCGATTTCAGAAGGCCGTGTGGGCGAACCAGTAGTCGAGTGCCGTGATCTCTCCCGAGACCTCGAAGGCGGTCTCCCGGTACGACCGCCGCCCATAAAGCAGCAGCAGGACGTCCGCCGCCTGCCCCCGCACCACCGTCTGCGCCTCGAATGGCGCGGCGTCGGCTCCTGGCCGCGGCAGCAGGCCGAAGCCGTGCGGATCCAGCCGCACCCGCCACTCCTCACCGGTCCCGCCGGCCGAGTCCGTACACCGGAAAGCGATGGTCTCGCCGTTGCCGTGCAGCTTTGTCACTCCCGGGGCGAAGACACCCGCGTAGGGGAGGTTGACGAGGAACTCGTCCACCCCGTCCGCCGCCAGCACGGGGTCGATGTCCGGCTCCCGGCCGACGGCGCGCTCCGCGTCCGCCCTGTGCACCAGCGTTTCGAACAGCATCCGGCGGGCCCAGAACCGCGCGTGCTGGTCCTCCCCCCAGGACCACATCGCCGCTCCGGGATCCACGCCTCGCAACACGGCGGCCACTCCGGATACGCCCGCTGCCACCCATTCGGCGTACTCCTCGGCGTGTTCCGGCAGCCCCAGGTCCACGTCGCGGCTGCGGGGCGGCTCCTGCACCAACCGGGTCAGCAGCGTGCAGAACCAGCGCTGCAGCGCTCCCACGTGCCGGGTCAGCTCGGCAAGCGTCCAGTCGGGGCAGGGGGGCACGGCGGTCGCAGGAGCCACGCCTTTGACCACCTCGGCGAAGTGCAGGGTCTCCCGCTCGATCGCCTGCCGGTAGGTGTCGTACGGCAGAGGGTGCCTCGCCCCGCTCGTCGTCTCCATCTTCTGCCGCCTTTCTGTCCGCAGCACGGCTCCCGTCGTGATCAGTGTGGAGGCTGGAGTCCACTCCAAGGCAAATCCGAGCAGTGACCTCACGACCCTCGCCATCCACACAGGGACGCCATGGGCAAGACCGCCTCATGTCGGCTTCACCACACGAAATACACCTCGCAGACTGATGAATCTTCAAGCAAACCGTGGGTAGGGTGCACTCCATGAAAGATCGGAAAGCGGTACTCCGATTCGGTTCCCGGTCTGCCTCACTCCTTCCTGACCTCATCCAACTCGTCCGCGCCCCAGCCGCGTTGAGCGTGCCCGGCGACGTCCTCGTGGGAGCAGCCGCGACCGGGAGTCCGGTCGGGATCCGCACACTGGGCGCGATGGGGTCCTCCGTCTGCCTCTACTGGGCCGGCATGGCCCTCAACGACTACGCCGACGCCGCGGTCGACGCCGTGGAGCGCCCGCAACGGCCCATCCCGTCGGGCCGAGTGCCCCGGCGTACTGCTCTGGGCGTGGCCTGCGGTCTGACGGCCGCCGGTCTTGGTCTGGCCTTCACCGCCGCCGGTCGGCGGGGCCTCGTGCGGGCGTTACCGCTGGCGGGGGTCGTATGGGCGTACGACCTGAAGCTGAAGTCGACTCCGGCCGGTCCCGTGGCGATGGCCTCGGCTCGCGCTCTTGACGTGTTGATGGGAGCGCTCCCGGTCGGGGACCGGCGTCTGTGGCGGCAGGCGGCCGTCCCTGCCGCCCTCATCGGCGCCCACACCTACACGGTGACCGAGCTCAGTCGCCGCGAGGTGACGGGTGCGACGGCCGGGCTGCCCGCCACGACCCTGGCTGCGTCGGCCGCTACGGCGATCGCCGTAGCCGCGCCACCAGTGCGCACGGCCGCCAGGCTGCTCCGGCAAGCCGACGGAACCCCGGCCACGCGACGATTTCGCCGCGCCTTCCTCCACGCCGGAGTGGCCGTCGCCGCCACCCTCTCGTACGCAGCCACGTACGGCACCGCGCAGGTCAGGGCCGTGCGCAAGCCGTCCGGCGCCAACGTCCAACGGGCCGTGGGAGCCGGAATCCTGTCCCTGATGCCCCTGCAGGCGGCTCTGACCGCCCGTGCCGGAGCGCCGGCCGCCGCCGCGGTCCTCGGAGTCGGCCATCCGCTGGCGCGACGGCTGGCCCGGCGCATATCCCCGACCTGAAGGACCTCAAAGCCCTGCAAGGAGCCGCCCGCAATGCCCACACCCCCCGCACCCCTCAGATTCGGCTACGGCACCAACGGCTTCACACACCACCGGCTCGGCGACGTCCTCGCCGTCCTGGCCGACCTCGGCTACGACGGCGTGGCACTCACCCTCGACCACGTCCATCTCGATCCGTACGCCGATGACCTGCCCCGGCGCGTCACCGCTCTGTCCAAGAAACTCGCGCGGTACGGCCTGGACGTCACGGTCGAGACTGGCGCCCCGTATCTGCTCGACCCCCGTGGAAAGCACCTTCCGACCCTCATGTCGGACGGGGCCGAGCTCCGGATCGACCTGCTGCGCAGGGCCGTCCGCATTGCGGCCGACCTCGGCTCCCCCACCGTCCATCTGTGCAGCGGTCCCGGGCCGGAAGGGCTGCCGGAGGCGGACTCGTTCAAGCGGCTTGCGGCCGGCGTGGGGACGGTTCTGGAGACGGCGGAGAAGTACGGCGTGGCACTCGCCTTCGAGCCGGAGCCGTACATGTTCGTCGACACGGTGGAGCGCTGCCTGCACCTTGCGGAACTGGTCGGCGGGCACGACGGGTTCGGCCTCACACTGGACATCGGACACGCGTACTGCGTGGAGGACCAACCCCTGCTGGACTGCCTGCAGTTGGCGGCCCCGCGGATGCTCAACGTGCAGATCGAGGACATGCGCCGCGGCGTCCACCGGCACCTCGAATTCGGCACCGGCGAGATCGACTTCCCGCCCGTGCTGACCGCCCTGCGCGAACTCGGGCACCGCGGCCTGGTCTCCGTCGAGATTCAGGGCGGCGCTCTGGACGCTCCCGAAGTCGCCCGTCGCTCCCTGGAGTTCCTGCGCGCCGCGGTGGCCTGACGTCCGGACCGCACAACCCTTCCCCTCATTCCTCCACCCCACAGGAGGTTGTCCCGCCATGACCCCGACAGGTCTGCTCCCGCCGGCTCCCCCGGACCCCCGCCCTGCCCTCCTCCCCGATGCTCTCTCCGCCTCGGCCCGCATCTGGCTCGCCGAGGCGGCCACCCGCATCGCCGCCGAACCCTCCGCGATCCGCGCCCTCTTCCCCGCCGCCCGAAGACGGTGCGGGCATGCCCGGCTGGACGCGCACTGGACCACCGACGAGGCGGCCCGGGCCGTTCTGCTCACCGCCCTGCCCCTGCAGGGCCGCGCCCTCGCCGACGAGGTGGCAGGCCTGTACCGGCACGGCGATCCGGCCGAACAACGTGCCGTCCTCCGGACGTTGCCCCTGCTTGGCTCCCCGGCCGCCGGGCCCGGCGACGACCCGCTCGGCGAAGTCGCCCTGTCCCTCGTCCGCGAGGCCCTGCGCGGCAACGACACCAGCGTCATCGAGGCCGCCCTCGGCCCGTACGCGGCCGCGCACCTACCGGACGCCGAGTACCGGCAGGCCGTCCTCAAGTGCGTCTTCTACGAGATCCCCCTCGCCCGCATCTTCGGCCTCCACGCCCGCACCGACGCCGAACTGGCCCGGATGCTGGCCGACTTCGCGCACGAGCGGATCGCCGCCGGACGGGACGTACCACCGGACATCTGGCCCGTGGTCCGGCCCTTCCCGGCCGTCGCGGACGCCTTCGCCACCCGGGCACATTCCGTCGCGCCCACCCGTCGGGCCGCCGCCGAGAGCGCCCTGGCAGCACTCCGCGGGGACGCCGCGACATCACTCGGAGACATCGAGGAAGAGGCCTGACCATGCGCATCTTCGATCCCCACATCCACATGACCTCCCGCACCACCGACGACTACGAGGCCATGCACACGGCCGGGGTGCGCGCCGTCGTCGAACCCGCCTTCTGGCTGGGTCAGCCCCGCACCTCGCCCGAGAGCTTCTACGACTACTTCGACTCTCTGCTCGGCTGGGAGCCCTACCGGGCCGGGCAGTTCGGCATCCAGCACTTCTGCACCATGGCGCTCAACCCGAAGGAGGCGAACGACCCTCGCTGCACACCCGTCCTGGACGAACTCGACCGCTACCTCGCCAAGGACCGGGTCGTGGCCGTCGGTGAGATCGGCTATGACTCGATGACGCCCGAGGAGGACGAGGCGCTCGCCCGCCAGCTCCAACTCGCCGTCGACCACGGCCTGCCCGCCCTTGTGCACACCCCGCACCGGGACAAGGCCGTCGGCACCCGTCGCACCCTGGACGTCGTACGGGAGTCCGGTATCGACCCGGAACTCGTGCTCCTCGACCACCTCAACGAACTCACCGTCGGCATGGTCCTCGACAGCGGCTGCTGGGCCGGGTTCTCGATCTACCCGAGGACGAAGATGAGCGAGGACCGCATGGTCGAGATCCTCAAGGAGCACGGAACCGATCGCGTCCTCATCAACTCGGCCGCCGACTGGGGACGTTCGGATCCGCTCAAGACACGGAAGACCGCCGACGCGATGCTCGCCGCCGGGTTCGACGAGAACGCGGTGGACCGGGTGATGTGGCGCAACCCCGTCGCCTTCTACGGGCAGAGCGGCCGACTGGACCTCGACGAGCCCAAGCCGGACGAAACCTCGACCTTCCAGGGCAACTCCATCCGCCGCGGGGGAGAGTGAGGGCCGCATGCGTTTCCGTCATCCGGGCGGCACCGCTGTCCACCTCGGTTACTGCAGCAACGTCCACCAGGCGGAGGACCTGGCCGGAGTCATCGGCCAACTGGCTGCCTACGCCGAACCCGTGCGCGGGCGCCTCGGTGTCGACCGGCTCGGCATCGGCCTGTGGCTCGCCCATGGCGTCGTGGCGGAACTCGCCAAGGACGAACGGCAGTTGGTCCGCCTGCGGCACGAGCTCTCGGCGCGCGGCCTGGAAACCGTCACCCTCAACGCCTTCCCCTACGCCGGATTCCATCGCGAGGTCGTCAAGAAGGACGTATACCTCCCCGACTGGGCCGACGAGACACGGCTGCACCACACCCTCGACTGCGCGCGGGCGCTCGCCGCGCTCCTGCCGGACGATGCCCAGCGGGGCAGCGTATCCACGCTCCCGCTGGCCTGGCGCGAGCCATGGCCCCCCGAGCGTGCCGACGCCGCGCGGCGCGCCCTGGAGCGGCTGACCGCCGGGCTCGCGCAGATCGAGGCGGAGACCGGCCGCCGGATCCGTGTCGGATTCGAGCCGGAACCGGGCTGCGTGGTGGAGACCACCGCCCAGGCGGTGCGGGAGCTCGGCGGCCTCGACCCGGAGCGGCTCGGCATCTGCCTCGATGCCTGCCACCTCGCGGTGCAGTTCGAGGAACCGGCGGCCGCACTGCGCAGGCTGGCGGACGCCGGGCTTCCGGTCGTGAAGCTCCAGGCGTCGTGCGCCGTCGAGGCCGGAGATCCTGCGGACCCCGCCGCCCGGGAGGCCCTGCGGCGGCTCGCCGAACCCCGCTTCCTCCACCAGACCCGCACCGTGCGCGGCAGCCAGGTGCTTGCGGCCGACGACCTGCCGGACGCCCTGGACGGCGCACTGCCCACGGACGCCGGCCCCTGGCGCGTCCACTTCCACGCCCCGCTGCACGCGGAACCCGAACCGCCCCTGCGTACCACCGCCGACCAGCTCGAAACGGTACTCGCCGAACTCGTGGGTGGCCCGGTGGCCGACTGCGACCACATCGAGGTCGAGACGTACACCTGGTCCGTCCTCCCCGGACCCCCCACCGACCTCGCCGACGGCATCGCCGCCGAACTCACCTGGGCCCGCGACCGGCTGGCCGGACTCGGTCTCAAGGAGGAACACGCCTCATGACTCGCCCGGTCGTCGTGCTCGACATCGTCGGGCTCACCCCAAACCTGCTGCGCCATATGCCCGCCGTCGCCGCCCTCGGCGAACGCGGATTCCGGGCCCGGCTCGACACCGTGCTGCCCGCCGTCACCTGCACCGTCCAGTCCACACTCCTGACCGGCGAACACCCGTCCGCACACGGGGCGGTGGCCAACGGCTGGTACTTCCGCGACCTGGGCGAGGTGATGCTGTGGCGCCAGCACAACGCGCTCGTCGGCGGCGAAAAGCTCTGGGACACCGCCCGCAGGGCCAAGCCCGGCTACACGGTCGCCAACGTCTGCTGGTGGTACGCCATGGGCGCCGACGTCGACTGGACGGTCACCCCGCGGCCCATCTACTACTCCGACGGGCGCAAGGAACCCGACTGCTACACCTGGCCGCCCTCCCTGCACACCGACCTCACCGAACGCCTGGGTCCTTTCCCCTTGTTCACGTACTGGGGACCGAACGCCGGGCTGCCCTCCACCCAGTGGATCCTCGGCGCCGCCCGCCAGATCTACGACGAACACCACCCCGACCTCACCCTCGTCTACGTTCCGCACCTGGACTACGAGCCCCAGCGGTCCGGCCCCGACTCATCCGCGACCATCCGCGCAGCGCGCCAACTCGACGCGGCTCTCGGTCCGTTGATCGACCACTTTCTGCACGCCGGTGCCGTGGTGGTCGCCCTGAGCGAGTACGGCATCATGCCCGTCTCGCGCCCTGTGGACATCAACCGGGCCCTTCGCCGCGCGGGGCTGCTGGAGGTCCACACACAGGACGGAATGGAGTACCTCGACCCGTGGACCTCCCGCGCCTTCGCCGTCGCCGACCATCAGGTCGCCCACGTCTACGTCAAGGACCCGGCAGACATGGACACGGTCACCAAACTCCTCGGCGACCTCGACGGCATCGACCAGGTTCTGGACGCGGCGGGCAAGCAGGCCCACGGCCTGGCCCACGAGCGCTCCGGCGAACTGGTCGCCGTTGCCGCGCCGGACGCCTGGTTCACGTACTACTACTGGCTGGATGACGCCCGGGCTCCGGACTTCGCCCGCCAGGTCGAGATCCACCGCAAGCCCGGCTACGACCCGGCCGAGCTGCTCTACGACGACACCGTGCCGGCGGTGAAGCTGCGCGCGGCAGGACAAGTGGCCCGCAAGAAGCTCGGCTTCCGCTACCGAATCCGCACCGTCCCCCTGGACCCGTCCGGCGTACGCGGCAGCCACGGCCGGCTGCCCACCGACCCGGACCACGGGCCGGTCCTGCTCTGCTCCGAGCACCAGCAGGCACGGCAGGCATACGCCGCTACCGAGGTGAAGAGCCTGTTGCTCACCCTGGCAGGACTCGACGAAGGAGGGCAGCCCGCATGACCCACCCGCCCCTCCCCATCGACCGCCCGATGCTCGATCCGGCCCCCGAATACGCCAAGTGGCGCGCCGAGGAACCGATCCGACGCGTGACCATCTGGGGCGACAACAGCCCCTGGCTGATCACCCGCCACGCCCACGCCCGAGCCGTCCTCGCCGACACCCGCTTCAGCGCCGACGGCACCCGCGACGGCTTTCCCGGCCTGCGGCCCCAAGCCCCACCCCGCGGACCGGGCCAGTTCTTCCTCATGGACCCACCCGACCACACCCGTCTGCGGCGCATGCTGATCCCCGACTTCACCTTCCGCCGCATCGAGCAACTGCGCCCGGCCATCGCCCGCATCTGCGGCGAGCTCCTCGACCGCATGACCGCCGACGGCGCGAGGGAGGCCGACCTCATCGAGGCCTACGCCCTCCCCCAGCCGTCCCTGGTCATGTGTGAGCTGCTCGGCGTTCCCTACGAGGACCACGACTTCTTCCAGAGCCAGGCCCTCGCCTTCACCAGCTTTGCCGCGGGGCCCGATGAGATCCTGACTGCCCGCAAGGCCCTCTACGGCTACCTCGCCGACCTGCTGGTCGCCCGCAGCCGGGAACCCGCCGACGACCTGGTCTCCCGCCTCGCCACCGACCGGGTGGCAACGGGCGAGGCCACCTTGGAGGAAGCCGTCGGGGTGGCGTTCACGCTGCTGCTGGCGGGCCACGAGACGACCGCGCACATGTTCCCACTGTCGGTTGTTGCCCTGCTTCGCCACCCGGATCAGCTCGCCGTGCTCCGTGCGGAGCCACGACTGTGGCCGGACGCAGTCGAGGAGCTCCTGCGCTACCTGACCGTGTCCCACTTCGGGTTGCGACGCATCGCGACCGAGGACGTCGAGATCGACGGCGTCCTCATCCGCGCCGGTGACGGCGTTGTCGTGTCCCTTCAGGCCGCCAACCGCGATCCCTCCGTCTTCGCCGACCCCGACGAACTGGACGTCCGCCGCAACACCACCGGCCACCTGGCCTTCGGCCATGGACTCCACCAGTGCGTCGGCCAATCGCTCGCGCGCGCAGAACTCCACATCGGCCTGCCCGCCCTCTTCGACCGCCTCCCCGGCCTGCGCACCACTGCCCCTCCCGAGGACTTCGCCCTGCCCGGGACCGCCATCCACGGCCTGAGCGCGTTGCCCGTGGGATGGTGAAGGCCATGGGTGATCTGCCCGGCGAGCACGCGCCTCCGGCGCTTTCCCGGCGCCCGGACGCTCCCACGGAGACGCCGACGGCCCCCACGCGCGGGGGCCGTCTCACGGTGGTCAGGCCGGTTGCCGAAACCGGGCGGTCCTGTCAGTGGCCGGGAACGCAGCGGTACAGCGTCTGGGCCGTGGCTGTTTCGCCACCCGCTCCCGCGAAGCCCGAGACGTCGGATGTGGCACCCGAGGAGTCCGTGCCGCCGTAGGTGGAGGCCGGGACGCGCACGCAGGCGGACTGGACCCAGTCGGTGATCTGCGCAGTCGCCGTCTCCCCGCCGCCGCCGCCGAACATGGAACCCATACCGCGGCCACCGCCCAGCAGCACATACTGAAGCTTGCCCGAGTCGACCAGCTGCCGGAACTGCGCCTCCGTCGGGAACGGCACCCTGCCGCTGAAGCCGCCGAGCGGCAGGACGTGCGCGCCGGTGGCGAGGATGTACGGGGACGCGCCGCTCCAACTGGTGGTCGCGAAGACGTATGTGGCCGAACCCTTGTGCGAGGTCACGTAGTCGAGCAACTCCCGCTGGTTCGCGGTAAGTCCACCGTCCCCGCTGAAGCCGCCGTAACCGCCCCGACCGACGCGCATCGCTTCGCTGCCGCGCGTCGCACCGCCGCCCCAGGCCCCTGGGCCCATCCAGCCGCCCCTCGACTCCACCGAGCCGTGGCCGCGGTTCATTCCGGCCGGGCCGACCGCGCCCATGCCGGAACTGCCGTAGGAGGGGTTGAAGACCTGCACCGCCCACGCGCCCGGCGCGATCAGCACCGCCGCGAGGGACGCCGACAGCCCGGCGAGGGCGAGCCGGCCCGCGGACGTGGTGCGACCGGGCCGGGCCAGCACCAGCAGGACGACGGCTGCCAGACCGAGTCCGCCCACCGCGGGCTCCAGCCACGGCAGGAAGGACGGGAACTCGCCGGCGAGGTACGCGCTCCATGCCGCGGTCGCCGCGACCGCGCCCGGCAGCGCCCATGCCCGGCGGCCTCCGGCCCGGTAGGCGCGCCACATCAGCGCGATGCCGCCACCGGTGAGCGCGGCGAGCGGAACAGCGATCACGCCCATGTAGTAGGTATGGCCGCCGACGCTGCCCGCGCTGAAGACCAGGAAGTACGTGGCCAGCCAGGTGCCCCACAGAAGGAATCCGGAACGGATCCGGTCGGTACGCGGCTTGCCCCGGCGCCACAGCAGACCGCAGACGACGGCGACGGCGGCGATCGGGTAGAGCCAGCCGGTCTGCGACGCGAGCGACATGCCGAACATCTTGGACCAGCCGTTCTGGTCACCACCCCGACCGCCGCCGCCACCGGCCTGGAACGCGGCGCTCGTCCGGGCCCCTGCGGCCTGCTCGGGTGCCGAACCCGGGGTGCCCTGGGCGCCTGTCGTACCGGTGTGGCGGTGATGGGTGCCGCCGCGGGTTCCGATGATGCCCGCCTGGCCGCCCTGGCCCGGTCGGTAGGCGCCCGGTGTCGCGTGCTGTCCGCCGTAGCCGCCTTGGCCGCCCTGCACCGCGCTCACGCTGCCCGTGGAGGCCGCGCTGATGCCCAGCGAGGAAAAGCGGTTCAGGAAGTTGTACCCGACCACCATGCTGAACGCGGAGTTGTTCGTGGTGCCATCCACGTAGGGCCGGTCCTTGGCCGGGGTGAGAGTGACGGCGAGCATCCAGGACGCCGATACGGCGGTCATCACCACGGCGGACACACCGAGGTGCGCCAGCCGCTTCCGCAGCGCGATCGGCGCCGATGCCAGGTAGACCAGGGCGAGCGCGGGAAGCACCGCCCACGCCTCCAGCATCTTGGCCTGAAAGCCGAGCCCGACCCACACGCCGGCAAGCACAAGCGGGCGCATCCGGCCGTGCTGGGCGGCGCGCTGAGTGGCCTCAGCAGCCAGCAGGACGCACAGTGTGAACGCGGGGTCCTCGACCGCGGTGCGGAAGAGCCCCGCGGCCACCGGGGTCAGCAGGAACGCCGTGGCGGCGATCAGCGCAGCGGGGACGCCGGCCCAGCGGCGCACCAATCGGTGCAGAACCAGCACGCTCGCCACCCCTTCGATGACCTGGGGAAGGGTCAGCGCCCACGGATGGAATCCGAAGATCCGTGCAGAAATCGCTTGCGGCCACAGGAATCCCGGCAATTTGTCGAGCGTAATGGAATTGCCGGGGTCGAAAGAACCGTAGAAGAAGGCCTTCCAGCTCTGGGTCATACTGCGGACGGCGTTCGCGTAGAACGTGTGGTACTGGCTGTGGTTGATCCCCCATGTGTAGAGCACGACGGCGAGCGCGGTGATGAGCAGCAGTGCCGGGCGCGCGTACGAGGGCTGGTCCACCGGCGACCTCCATGGTGCGCGACGATCGGCACCGGTGGGCGAGGTGGGGGCGAGGACTGTCGTAGCCATGCACAGCAGTGTTCGACACCGCGCGAGCCCGCTGCGCCAAAGCGGCCAGGCGCAAGGAAATCATCAGCAGACCAAGGGTGATCCTTTAACCAGGCCGGGCGGGATTTCAATCTGCGAAGTGCCGCTCATTACCTGCCGTATAAATTCGCAACTCACAGCAAATACACAGTGAGCGTACAGCTTCTGCCACATATTGCGACGGATCAGCCGACCTCGAGTACGATCTTGCCGCGGGTCCGCCCGCTCTGGCTGAGGCGGAATGCCTCGGCAGCCTCGGCCGGCGCCAGAGCGTGCTCGGCATGGACGCCGAGGCCGCCGGCGTCGGCGAGTCGGGCGAGTTCCGCACGGTCGGAGCTGTCGGGCCGGACCCACACATGGTGTCCGCCGCGCTCGGTGACTCCCTTGGCCACCGCGATCTGCACGGCGAAGGACCCGACACCGCCGGCCGCCGCATGGACCAGGACCGTGTCGCCTGCGGCGACCCCCACCCGGGCCAGGGTCTTTCAGGCGGTGAGCCTGCCGGCGGAACGCCGGCCGCCTGCTGCCGGCTCAGCGAAGCAGGCTTGCGCGCAAGGGTACGCACGGGCGCGGACGGTACCCCGCTCTCCGTCCCAGGCGACCCTGACAGGGCGTCAGGGTCACTTCAGGGTAGGGGTGGGGGCGTCACCGATAGCGGTTGGCGGGTGGTGATCAGCAGGCTGTTGGTCATGTTGAACACCACTGCTGATCGCTCCCGTTCGCCTCTCTTCCGCCGCGCTGCGGTCACCTTCGCAGGTGTCGCTGCCCTGACGGGTCTTGCGGGGGCGTACACGCCGGGCTTGGCGTACGCCGAGCCGACATCCATCGCCCGGTCCGCGGTCGGTTTCAGTGACTGCCCGGCTCTCCCGACCGGAGTCGACCCGGCCCGCTGGCGGTGCGAAGTCCACACGGCCGCACCGCAGTTGACGATGGGAAAGGTCAACGTAAGCCTGGCTCCGATCACCATGACGCATGCCGAGGGCCCGCTCCCTGACGGTACCAACGGGCAGGTATGGGGCGCTATGCACAGTGCACCGACCGCCATTCCCGGCAGTTTGGCCGGCACTGCAACGGGTGAGCCCTCCCGGCGGCTCCGACTGGCGATACAGCCGGAGTACGGCGGCCGGTCCGACTTCTACACCGGGCAACTCAGCCTGCGCTTCAGGCTGCTGAGCCCGCTGCTGCCGCACGGCTGCACCATCGGAGCGAGTGCGCCGCTCGATTTCCGGCTGAAGCGGTCGGGTCCTTCACAGTGGCTCTCCGAAAACCCTCCGCTGATCAAGTTCTCAGCGTACGACGACACTTTCACCGCCCCCGCCGCTGAACACTGCGGGCCGCTGACAGGGCCAGTCAACCGGCGGCTCGGCCTCCCGGCGCCGAGCGGAAACGTGATGGCCTACGACGCAACCTACACGTTCCGGACCTACGACCAGTTGCCGGCGGACTGACGGCCTGCAGTCGCGACCTGAGCGTCAGGATCGGCCCGCGCTGCCCGGGGCAAGGGCCGGCTGACGGTCGGCCTGGCGCAGTTCGGCCAGCAACTCGGTCTGACCGGCGAGCAGTTCGGTCAGGATCCGGCGTGCGGCGCGCAGGAGTTCGGCGACGTCGCCGCCGGCGAGAGCGTAGCTGACGGTGGAGCCCTCCCGGATGGACACCACGATTCCCGAGCGCCGCAGTACGGCCAGTTGCTGCGACAGGCTGGACGGTTCGATCTCGATCTCGCTGAGCAGATCGCGCACGGGGACGGGACCGTTCTGCAACAGCTCCAGCACCCTGATACGCACCGGATGCCCGAGCATACGGAAGAACTCGGCCTTGGCCTGGTAGAGGGGAACCTGCATGGTGAATCGCTCGCTCCCTGCCGCGCTTTGACGGGCTGTGTTCTGGGCACGGCGGCCCAGTTCGTGCCGCCGCGGGTGGCATGCGGATCGATCCTCGCGGCTCCAGCCCCGCACACCCATGGGATTGGCCAGATCTGGATGTTCCCAGATGAAGAAATCTTCAATTGATGGGTGTGCGGAGGTACGGACGAAGCGGCTGGTTACACCTCTAGTTCGGCTTCGATGCGCTTGAGCTGGTGGCGGGCCATGGCCAGGTTGGATTTCGCCCTGTCGAGTACGAGGTAGAGGAACAACCCGTTGCCGTTACGGCCCTTGATCGGCCGAAGGATGTGGTACTGATTTCCGAGCGTGATGAGCATGTCCTCGATTTCGCCCTTGAGGCCGAGGTGCTCCATTGTGCGGGTCTTTGCGCGGATCACGTCCGTGTTGCCTGCTGCAGCAACAGTCAGGTCGAGGTCCTTGCCACCCCCCAGAGTGCCCAGCGCCATACCGCTGGTGTAGTCGACGAGAGCGGCCCCAAGCGCGCCCTCGATCGATGTCATCATCTCCTTGAGTGAGATCTCGACATTGGCCATACCGGTGTCTCTCCTTTTGCTCACTGCGCAAGCCGGGCGCTCCCGCCCAGTTGGTGACCCGGACCCTACGTACTGCGGGCGGCGTGCAGCCGAGTTGTTTCGGGACTGACTGAGGGAGCCTCGAAATGCTGGATGACGCGCGTCTCTTGAATGCTTCTGTGCAAGGAGTGACCGTGTGGTGTGAGCAGCTGGGCGTCGCGTAGCGCGACGCCCTGGTCCCATGCCGCGCTGACCGATACCCGCCCCCAGGCACGGGGCCCTTGTCGGCGGCGTGTGACAGCCGGAGGTCGGGCCGCGCCGGGTTCCGACGAAGATGTAGCGACACACACGACCGGGTGCTGGCCCGGGTTGCGGACAGGACCACACCGGGTGAGGCTGGCGCCATGGCTGAGCGTCGCGTGATCGTTTCACCGCCCGGTGAGGGCGGTGGCCGACGTGTCCAGGTCGACGGCGAAACGCTGGGTACGGCGTTCAGCCTGCACGATCTGGCAGCGCTCCTTCAGGGTGCTGGTCTGGAGACGTCGGACGAGCTGGATGTGGCCGAGTCGCCGCTGATCGAATGGCATGGGGGCGGGCCGGAGGTGTGGGCGTAGGGCCTGGTCGTACGGGCCCAATCGCTCGGCGGAACGGCCCCGGCGTCCGCGAGCCGCGCGGAGTGCTGATTGTGGCCGACATACGGATGAAGACCACCTTCGTCACCACACCGGCTACGGTGCTTCGCTCGTATCGGGCCTGCGCCCGGCGCACGGACCGGGCCTCCTCCCACGTCAGGGCCATTGGGTCCTGTCAGGACCGGACGTGCGCACAGTGGGGCCGACGCCCCGGAGTTCGGGAGGTGGCCTGAACCGGACCCCTGCCTGCGCTCGCCCTCTGCCACCGCGGCTCGCATGGCCCGCGAGATGAAGACGCATCAGAGCGTTCCTCGCCGATCGGTCACGCTGGTGCGGGCCTGCGCGCGGTAGTCGTACGGCACTCCTGCGGGCCACGGTCAACCTGCCGGAGGACTCGCGACGTGAAACCGCGCTTCTGGGCCGAACAGTCCGTACAGCGCCGGCATCCGCCGGCGGACGTTCCAGTGGCGGTCCGAGTCCGGGCTGCGCCCTCGGAGCCGTCAAGTTGCCCGCCCGCACCTGATATGCGGTGATAGCTTCGAGGCTGGAGGCGCGAGCGCGCGCTTCCCCGGACGAGATGTGCGCCGTACCCGGCCCGCGAAGACGACGCACTTCAGGAGGCGTCGTGTCCGGTGCGAGCGAGCTCGGTGCCCAGAAGTTCAGTGCAGAGCCGCTGGGTGTGGCCTGGATTCACGGGTCGCCCTCGGCCAAGCACAACACCGATCCCGATCTTCAGGTGCACTGGTACGACGAGCACACGGTGTTGCTTCGGCAGAACAAGGCGATCGACTACGAGGCTCCGTTTCTGTTTCTGTTGTTCGGTGATCGCCGGGCGGTCCTGATCGATACAGGTGCCACGGCATCACCGGAATTCTTTCCGGTGCGCCGGACCGTCGACGACCTCGTCGACACGTGGCTGGCGCGTCATCCCCGTGACGCCTATGGCGTTCTGGTGCTTCACACGCACTCGCACGACGATCACGTCGCGGGCGACGGCCAGTTCCTCGACCGGCCGGACACGATCGTGGTGGGGGCCGATCGGGATGCAGCGTGGGCCTTCCTGGGGTTCGCCGACGACCCGGAGGCGGTGAGGCCGCTCGATCTCGGGGGGCGGGTGCTGGAGGCGCTCGCGACGCCGGGCCATGACGCCGCGGCGATCACCTTCTACGACCCGTGGACCGGGTTCCTGCTGACGGGAGACACCGTCTACCGAGGCCGGCTGTACATCGAGGACTGGTCGGCTTTCTCACGGACCATCGACCGGCTGATCGCATTCGCCCGCCACCGTCCAGTCACACATGTTCTGGGCTGCCACATTGAGATGACATGCGAGCCGGGCGTCGACTACCCGATCCGCACCACCTACCAGCCGAACGAACCCCCGCTGGAGCTGACCCCCGCCCATCTGCAGGCCGTGCGCGCGGCCCTGGACGAAGTCGGGCCTCAACCCGCTCGACGTGCGTTCTCCGACTTCATCCTCTGGCCCAAGGGCTGACGGATGGACGCGCCGGACGCGTGCGGCCGGCCGTCCAGCCTGGACGGCCGCGCGATTACTGCATCGGGGCCGCGGCCCGACAGCCGGGGCACAGGCCCCAGAACGTCACCGCAGCCTCCTGAATGTCGTAATCCTCAGGCAACTGTGGGTCCATACAGGGAGCCGCACCCACCGCGCACTCCACGTCACGGATGGCATCGCAGCTCCGGCACACGAAGTGGTGGTGATTGTCGTTGCGCTCGATCTCGTAGCGGGCCGGGTGACCGGGGATCTGAGTGCACCGGATCAGACCGACGTCCGTGAGAGCGCGTAGCACGTTATAGGTAGCCTGCAGAGACAGACGGCCTGTGATCCGCTGGGCGTGCTCGCGCAGGGTGTCGGCGTCGAGGTGGCCGGGCGATTCAGAGACAGCCATCAGCATGGCCATACGCGGGGCGGTGACCCGGATGCCTGCCGTGCGCAGCTGTGCCGCGGCCAGCGCCATGGGTTCCTCGGCGGCTGTGGCGGGTGTCATGCCGCCTCGCTCTTCCTGTCCCCCGTCAGGGGGTCCGGGCGATCCGGGCCGGTCTCGCCCGTCCAGGTCGTTGCCCGACCATCCAGGACGTCACTTCCGCCCGTGTGGGTGGTGTCAGCCTCCACGCAGAGCTCGAACCACACGCTCTTGCCCACGGGCCCCCGCTCGCAGCCCCACCGTGCGGCCAGCATGTCCACGAGTGCGAGTCCACGGCCGGTCTCGTCCTCGGGGTCGGCGTCGGTCGGGCGGGGAGGGGCCAGGGAGCCGTCGCTGACCAGGCAGCGCACATCCGACACCCGCTCGAGGGTCAGGCTCAGCGGGCCGACGGCATGACGCAGTGCGTTGCACACCAGCTCACTGACCAGCAGCTCGGCGGTCGGGACGAGCGAGCCGAGACCCCACTGGGGCAGCACATCGCGTATGGCGGTCCTCGCCAGGGCGCACGCGGTCGGCGACCACGGCAAGGACCAGGGCCCGCCCACGAACGATTCCACGCACGTCGTGGCCAGGGCCGCGTCGAGCGCTGGGGGCGCAGCGGGACGCTGAGAGCCGGGGGCGGCCTCGTCGGCCATCGTTCCACTCGGCCGGAGCTCTCCGGGAACTGTGCGATTCATGAGGCCGCCTTCGGGGGACGGTTGGAATCTCCCTTATGACCGTACGCCTTTTCTGGAGTCGGTCAAGATGATAGAGAACTCCACTTATCAGGATTCACACAATTCGTCGCCCCAGGCCCACGGGCGCGCCGTCTTCAAGCCCGAAGCCCGCCACCCTCATGTAAAACAGTCGTAAAATCCACATGAATGGGGCTAATCGGGCACCAAACGGTAGAGAATGGGCATTGCCCAGCAAAAGGCGCGCGCATCGTCAGCGCAGTTTCGATCCAGGAGAGCCCCATGACCTACGGAGCGACTCCCGCTCCCCGTCCGAACCCCCGCGCCGACGCCGCTCTGGCAGTCGGCTGCGAAATGTGCAACGGCTGGGGGAGTGTGATCACCCAGGGGCGTCACGAACTGTGCGTGACCTGCCAGCCCGATGCAGATCCGGAGGATCCCCCAGGTACAGCGGGTCGGCACGCCCGCTCCAGCTCCTCGGCGGCTACGCCCCGTTGAGCCGCCTCGCCTCGTTGATTCGACTGCTTGACGCCCGTCGCGCCCGGCAACACCACCAGGGGCACGCCAGGTCAGCTCATACGGCGGTCACTACCAGCGCCGCTTGGTCGTCAACGGAGGTGTCTCCCGTAAACGCCGCGACGGCGGTGGTGACGGACTCCAGCAGTTCGGCGGCGCTGGGCGGGGTGGTCGCAGGAGTCGCCGGCGCGGTCAGCGCGTCGGCCAGCCGTTCCTCGCCGAAGAACTCTCCCTCCGGGGACCGGGCTTCGATGATGCCGTCCGTGACCAGGACCAGGCCGTCACCCGGGCGCAGATCGACGCGCGCGGGTGATCCGACACTCTCGTGGCTGATGCCCAGCAGCAGTCCCGGTGGGACGAGTCGCTCCACGGCGCCGTCGGCACGGCGGACGAGCGGCGGTACATGGCCCGCACGCATCAGGGTCACCGCCTGCCCGGTCGCGGTATGCCGCAGCTCGCCGTAGACGAGAGAGACGAACAGGTCCTGGCCCGCGGTGTGCTCCGCCACGGCATCGTTGATCGCAGCGACCACACTCACCGGGTCGTCCACCAGACGGGCGACGGCACGAGCTGTGTGGCGGACCATGCCGGTCGTGGTTGCGGCCACCGCGCCGTGACCGCACACGTCGCCGATCACGACAGCCCAGCGGTCGCCGGGCAGCGGGAAGACGTCGTAGAAGTCGCCCCCGACGTCGAGGCCCTCTCCGGCGGGATTGTAGGAGGCAGCCAGAGCCACACCCGGCACATGGGGCAGCTTCGGCGGCAGAAGACCGGCCTGGAGGTCATGGGCGAGCCGGACCCGGCGCGTGAACTGGCGGGCGTTGTCGGCGCTCAGGGCCGCCCTGCTGGCGAGCTCTTCGGCCAGGGCGACGACGTGGCCGTCGAGGTCGCGGTCCATCGCCAGCAGCGCCAGGACACCGAAGGTGTGTCCGCGCGCTGTCAGCGGCACGCACAGACAGCCGGCGCCGCGCCCGACGGGCTCCCCACCGGGGAGAGGACTGAGGAACCCGGTCTCCGTCGTACCTGAGGTGAGCACGCGGGCGACGGTGCGGTCCACCACTTCGGACCACCCCTCCGCCATGAGCAGGCCCTCGTCCGCCTGCGTCGCGACCGCGGAGGCGATCCGCCTGCGGTGGCCGCCCTCGACCACGTAGACGGCGCACAACGGGGCCAGGCCGGGGACCGTCAGCTGGGCCAGGCGCCGCAGACTGTCGGCGTAGTGCTGTTCGCGCGTGATGGCCGTGCTGGCCTCGAGTACAAAGGCCAGGTCTTCACGGGCCTCGCTCTCACGCTCCCGCGCGGCACGGCCCACCGCCACCGCCTGGTGGCGCTCGATGGCCAGCGCCGCGATACGCGTGAAGGCCGCGCCGAGAGCCAGGTCCTTTTGCGTGGGAGTCTTCGGAGTGCGGTGGTACATGGCGAAAGTACCCAGCAGCCGACCGCCCGTACCCATGATCGGGATGGACCAGCAGGCCGCGACCCCGGCTCGCTTCGCCAACTCGCGATAGTCCGCCCACAGCGGATCCGTGGCGATGTCGGCGCTGAACACCGGAGCGCGCCGGAATGCCGCCGTGCCACAAGCCCCCACACCGTCACCGATCGCAACCCCGTCGATCGCCGCGTTGTAGAAGGAGGGAAGGCTCGGGCCCGCACCATGCCGCAGTCGCCTGCCATCGGCGTCGATGAGCAGCACCGAGACGATCATTTCCGGGGAGAGGTCCTCGATGGCTCTGGCCATGCCGCTGAGAACCTCCTCCAGCGGCACCTCGCGCGCGATCTGCTCCAGCAGGGCGCGCTGCTCCACGGCAAGCAGCTGCGTGTCGCGGTATGCGGTGGTGTCAACGGCGACCACGACCACCCCGTCGATCCGGCCGGTCGTGTTCCGCCGGGGCTCGCAGGCGAGGTCGAAGAACCCTTCGTGTTCCGCTCCGGGCTTCCCGAGGACCAGTCGCTTGTCCCGGTCGTGGTAGGGGATGCCGGTTCGGTACACCTCTCCCAGGGGCGCGATCAACCCCTGCGCGGCCAGGTCCGGCGCCAATTCACCGATCGGCGCACCGGTCCTCCCCTGGCCATTGCAGGCGATTTCGAAGAACGCCGGATTCGCGGTCTCCACTATGTGGCTGGGACCACCCATGGAAGCGAAGATCACAGGAGCGGACCCGAACAGGTCCGACTCGGGCCGCCACCCCAGTGAGAGGGAGGCGCCACCGGGCAGACCCGGGCCATCGGGTCCCAGGGACATGACAGGCGGCCTTTCTCCTACCGTGACCTTTAGTTCACTGTGCCACGTCCGATGCGCTTGAAGAAGATTTATCCGGTTTTGGTCTGGTTTCAGGTGTGGCCCACGGATGCTCGCCTCTACCGGCGGGTGGACGCCCGGATGTTAAGTTCGACGGGCAGGGTGCGCACGGTTCCCGGTGGAGTCCCGCCGGACAGAATCTCGCACAGCAGGCGAGCGCTTTCCGCACCCATGGAGCGCGGGTGCAGGTCGATCGCCGTGATCGGCGGCTCCGCCGAACGCATCGCCGAGCAGTCCACACAGGACGCCAGCAGCAGATCCTCTCCGACGGTCCGCCCTGCCGCACGCAGTTCCGGCAGTACCGCAGCAGCGGCGCCGTCGGGGGCGCACACGAGCGCATCAATCCCGGGTTCCGCGGCGAGCAGGTCCCGTACGACGCTCTGGACCTGCTCCCGGCCGGCGCCGAAGGGCGCCCTCCGCAGGATCTTCGGTACGCCGTTGTCGGCACACCAGCGCGCATGTGCACTCCGAAGGGTGACGGACCAGTCGGAGGTCGCGCCGGGGGCAACGAACGCCGGACGTCGGGCACCGCTGTCACGCAAGTGGTCCAGCAGTTCGATCATTGACGACTCATGGTCGGACCAGATCACTCCCGTCGGCTGCCTGTCACCGACATACCGCTCGGCTGTCACGACTGGCAGCCCGCTGCCCATCAGCTGCCGGACCACCGGATCCTCTGCGGCCGGATCGCACAGCACCAGCCCGTCCACCTGAGGTACCGCGCCGCGCCGGGGCGGATTTCCCGAGGACAGCAGCGTGACGTTCAGCCCGGCACGTGCCGCCTGCTCGACGACTCCGAACACGAACGACATGTAGTACTCGGCACTGGTGAGGAACTCCGGAAAGTACAGCGCGATGGTGTCCGTGACCGACGTGCGCAGGGTGCGGGCACTGCGGTTGGGCACGTACCCCAGCCGTCGGGCCGTCTCCAGGACCACCTGCCGTGTCGGCTCCGCCACGCGCCCGTGCCCGCGCAGCGCATCCGAGGCCGTGGTCTTGGAGACCGAGGCGGCACGCGCCACGTCGGCGATGGTGGGCGGAGTGCCGGATGCGGAGGGCATGTCCGCGCTGCTGGGCGACATCCCGTGTCACCACCCATACGTCAGTACGTCGTCCAGCGCGTCGACGAACGCGTCCGCGCTCTGCCGGGTCAGGCACAGCGGCGGCTTGATCTTCAGCACACACTGGCGGTCCGATGTGGGCTGAACGATCACGCCCAGTTCGCGCAGCCGGTCGCAGATCGCCGCCGTCTCCTCGGTCGCCGGTTCCAGGCTCTCACGGTCCCGTACGAACTCGACGCCGAGATACAGCCCCGAACCGTGTACCGCGCCGATCAGCGAATGCCGCTCGGCCAGTTTCATGAGCCGGTCCTTCAGATGGCCGCCGATCTCCCTCGCATTGGCCTGAAGCTCCTCGTCGCGCAGCACGTCCAGCACGGTCAGCCCGACCACCGAGCTGACCGGGCTGCCCCCTGCGGAGGAGAAGAAGTACCCCTGCGTACGGTAGGCGTCGGCGATCGCACGGCTTGTGATCACCGCCCCCAGCGGATGCCCGTTCCCCATCGCCTTGGCGACCGTGACGATGTCCGGCACAACCCCCTGCTGCTGGAATCCCCAGAAGTGCGAACCGAGCCGGCCGTAGCCGACCTGCACCTCATCCGCGATGCACAGCCCGCCGACGGCGCGTGTGGCTTCGTACACCTGCCGGAGGTAGCCGTCCGGCAGAGCCATGCCGCCTGCGTTTCCGTAGTAGGGCTCGCAGACGAAGGCCGCCAGGGGATGCCCCTGATCGGCCAGATCGCGGATCCTGGCGGCCGCTGCGGGGCCGTACAGCCCCGCCTGCGCTCCGCGGTGCCGCCCCCGATAGGCGTTCGGCGCCGCGACGGAGTGCACCCACGGGGGCCGCGAAGTGAGGGCGTTCGGGTTGTCAGCGATCGATGTCGACACCGCGTCGCTCGCGTAGGTCCAGCCGTGGTACGCCTCCTCGACCGCCACCACGTCCTGCCGGCCGGTCGCCGCCCAGGCCAGACGGAGTGCCAGATCCACGGCCTCGGAACCGCTGTTGACCAGGAAGACGGTGTCCAGTCCGGCAGGGAGCAGGCCGGTGAGCCGTTCGGAAAACTCAACCACCGAGGCGTAGTGGAAACGGGAGTTGGTGTTCAGCCGTTGCCACTGGCGGTGGACGGCGTCACTGAGTGCGGGATGTCCGTGGCCGAGGATGGTGACGTTGTTCAGCATGTCGAGGTAGCCGCGGCCCTGGGTGTCCACGAGATAGTGCCGCCAGCCCCGTTCGACTCGGGGCGGCGCCTCGAAGTAGTGCTCCTGGACCGTGGCGAAGGAACGGTCGCGTCGCTCCAGCAACTCCAGCGTCCCGGACTCCTGTTGGGAGAGGTCCTCCGAGTCCATGGCGGGAGTGATGAGCAAGGCGGTCGGATCCGGGCAGACCGCCAGCCATCCGGCGGCGAGGTCAGGAGTCGCGAAACGGGGCGGATGGACTCCGGTCCCGGTCAACCGGGAGAGCTGGACGGTCAGCACATGCACTCCCTGACGGGCGGTCACAGTGCCGAGCGACTGTCCGGCTGATACAGGACCGGACTCGATCCGTTCGTCGACCCCGTCCAGCAGCAGGTTCAGCCCGTCGGCAGTCAGGGTCACCCCGTTGTTGCCGTGTCGGGTGGCCATGGCCGTCCAGGGCGCCCGCACTTCCAGCGGAGCGGTGAGGTACAGCTCCACGCCCAGAGCACAGGTCTCGGCAGGCTTCATGCCGTCCACCGTGGTACGGGTCAGTCTGAACTCGCCGTGTCCGGTGCGTACCGCGGACCGGCCGGCTGCCAGCACACCCTTGGCCGACGTGATCTCGGCTTCGGGGTCCAGCCAGCGCCCCGCGTGCAACTCGTCGCTGAGCACGCCGAGATCGAGGGCAGGCACATCGTCCGGCAGCGCGGGTACCAGCCTGTGTTCCACGGTGGGTACGCGCGTCTGCGCCGGCCGGCCGAGCATGTCCTGCAACTGGGCCGTCATCACCTCAGCGGGGACCGACAGTGCGGCCTCGAACATCGCCCACTCGCGCTCGAGCCCGTCCGTGACATAGCCGTTGCCGGGGTCCAGCAGGTTGTCGTACTGCCCGCTCAGGACGAGGACGGACGCCCGTAGCACGACAAGGGGCCACAGAACGTTCAGCTCGTCGTCCGCGAGGGGGCGCAGCGAGTGGAAGGCGCGCACCGCGGGCAGCACCGATGCCGGTCCGGCGCCGTGATGATGCAGGACGGAAGTGCAGGTGACCGCCAGCTCGGCCACCGTCCAGCCGTGCCCGAGATCGCCGAAGTCGATCACCCCGACCGGCATGCGGCGGCCGTCGGGCGCCGTCTCGCAGACCACGTTGTTGTCGGTGACATCACCGTGGATCATCTGCACCGGCAGGGTGTCCGCATACGGTTCCACCTGCGTGTACGCGGCCCTGGCCGCCCGTAGCACCTGCGCGGCACGTCGCTGGTCGGGCAGATGCGGGGCCAGGGTCTCGATCACCGTGAGCGCGTTGTGCAGATCCCACAGCCTGGGTCGTGTCTGCTCCACGCCCTCGAAGTCGGCGAGCCCCACTGCGATGCGTCCGGCGAGTTCTCCGAGCCGGGCGACGACCTGCGGCGCGAGATAGCGGCTGTCCATGATCGGCTCGCCCGGCACATAGTCCAGCAGCCGGACGGCGACTTCCGCCTCGTCCATGCCGAGGTACTGGACCACGTCACCGTCGATGCCGCGGTGGACGCGGGGAAGCAGCAGTCCGGATGCGGTGCGCGCCAGGTGCTCCACCGCGGCGCACTGGGCACGCAGGGCCGCCGGGTCCGCGGCGGGGTTGGCGATCTTGAGGACATACTCCCCCGTCGTCGTACGCACCCGGTAGTTGCGGTCCTGCTGGCTGCCGAGGTCGTGGAGGGTGCCCGTCACCCCGAACCGTTCGGTGAGTACGGCCGATACATCGGCTTCATCGAGGTGGGCCATCGGCGGCACCAGCCAGTCGGCGGACGGAAAGCCCATGGGGATGCTCCGCTTCGGTTTCGGTCGTCGTGCGTTCCGCGGACAGGGGGCACGAACATTGCCGGAACGTTCCGGCAACCGTAGGTGGGCCGGTTGACGTGTGTCAACGGCCGCTACGCCGCGTCCGGCCGGGGCCGGCCCTGATTGCGATGATCCGGCAAGGGTCTTGTCACTGCCGTGTCACAGGTGATCACCGGAGGAACCCGCCGTCACGCGGCACTGTCTGCATGGGCGAGTGCCGGCAGCGGGCCGGCGCCTGTGCAATCCGAATTCGGGGGGCGTCATGCAGTACGGAAACGGCATCCGCAGAGCCGCGATGGCGATGGCCGCAGTCTCGGCCGCACTGTTGGTGACCGCGTGTCAGCCTGGTGGTGACAAGCCGACGGCGGCCGGTTCGCCGTCGGAGGCGACCAGTTCTGCGGCGTCCTCATCCGGGGGGACGGGCTCTGCCGCGGCGCCCTCCGGGGCAGCGAGCTCTGGGGCCTCCAAGCACTCCGGCACCGGCGCATCGGCGACGGCGGGGGCGAGTGCTTCACCGGTGTCCGGATCGTCGAGTGCTGCGGTGCGGACGTGCGCGGCCACGAGCCTGAAGACGACCGCTTATCAGGCTGCTGACCGCCCGTCGGGTACCGGCACCGGAGCAGCGGTTGTCGAGTTCACCAACATCTCCGGGCACCCGTGCGTTCTCCTGGGCCACCCGTCGGTCGCGGGGGCGGGCAACGGTTCCCCGCAGCACAACGCTCCGCTCTCGGTGACGCGCACGGGCACCTCCTCCTCCGTGCGGCTGGCTGCGGGCGGCAAGGCATGGGTGAAGCTGACCTTCGTCCAGGTCCAGGGCGAGGCGGACGGCTACTGCAAGTCGGGCTCGAAGCCCGTCGTGTACCCGACGCTCGTGATCGGCCTCCCGGGGGCCGGCGCGCACCAAGTAGCACTGCAGGACGGTGACTTCGCCGAGTGCGACAACAAGGTGACCGTCACCCCGGTGTCGGCAGTGAAGCCTTCCTGACCCCTCGGGTTCCCGGTGAGCAGAACGGAGGGTGAGCGGGCCGGCCCGCTCACCCTCCGTTCTACGACCGTCAGTACGGACCGTTGACGTTGTCGATCGAGCCGTAGCGGTGGTACGCGTAGTTGCAGGCAGCGGTGATGTTGGCTACCGGGTCGTAGATGTCCCACGAGGTTCCCGCCACGTGGTAGGCGTTGAACGTCGGCTGGATCACCTGCAGCAGCCCCTTGGAGGGGGTGCCCTTCGCCGCGTTGGAGTCCCAGTTGTTGATGGCCTTCGGGTTGCCGGAGGACTCACGCATGACATTGCGGTAGATGCCGTTGTAGGAGCCCGGGATCTTGTTCTGCGCCATGATCGCCAGCGAGTGCTTGATCCAGCCGTCCAGGTTGTTGGTGTAGATCGTGCTGGTCGTGGTCGACGCCTTGGTCGTGGCGGTCACGGTCGACGCCTTGGTCGTACCGCTCGTGGACGAGCCCTTGGGCAGGGCCAGGACCTGACCCGGCACGATGAGGTGGGGGTTGGCGAGCTTGTTGAGCGATGCGATGGCCTGCCAGCCGCCCGGCACCTTCAGGTTCCGGGCGATCTTGGCCAGAGTGTCGCCGGCCTGGACGGTGTACGTGGTGGCGCCGGCGGACTTCGCCACGGTTCCGGCGGCGGCCTTGGTGGCCGAAGTGGCGTCGGCGGCCTGGGCCGTCCCTCCCAGCACGCCCGTGCAGGACAGGGCGAGCGCGCCGACGACGGCGGTACCGCCCACGGAGAACAGGCGGGCCTGGGCCGAGCGCTTGAAGGCGGAAATGGGCATCGTGCGGACCTCGTTTCAGGGATTTTCCTTGTCCGCAGTTGCCGGCCCTTCGACCATCACCCCGCATTTCATTTAGCGACGCGCTGCGGCGGGCACATTGTTAGCCGCCAGGAATTTCTCCGACAATTACCCTTTTACTAAGCGGGCTAGTGAGTACCGCACACCGGGCAGGAAAGAAGCCCCTGAAATCGGGGAATTCAAGGGGACGTAAAGCACTAGCGGGCTTCGTAAGTGAAGTGCGTCACGCCGGATCAAAGGGTGCACCACTCGGGAATGAAAACCGCGAGACCGCCCCACGGGATGCACGTACGCCATAGTTCAGGCGAAATGCCCCAATACCCCAAATAATGATTTAGGGCAGTTTTGGAATTTATCGCACCAAATCAGACATCAGGGTGCACATGGGTCTCCTCCGGGCCCCCTCGCGGGCCACGGATCATTCAACGTCCCGCTCGGGGAGCATCGGCCTGGCTTCCGCGATCAGGAGAGCGACGTCGTCGTGATCGTCGGGGTGCCGGAGGGACTGCAGAAGCCACCTGCAGGTTTCGTCCAGCGGCCGGCGGGGTTCGTCGAGAGTGCGGAGCAGGGCGTCAAGGCGCTCGTCGATGGCGTGGTGGCGGGTCTCCACGAGGCCATCCGTGTAGAGGACGAGTCGGTCGCCGGGGTTGAGGTCGAAGGCGGTGGTGTGAAACGGCACACCGCCGACGCCGAGGGGCGCTCCGGTGGGCAGCTCGAGCAGCTCGGGGGGCCGCCCGTGGCGGACGAGGACGGGCGGCAGGTGTCCCGCGTTGGCTATGCGGCACTGACGGCGGTGCGGGTGGTACACGGCGTAGATGCACGTGGCGTACTGCTCGAGTCCGCGAGTGATCTTGTCGAGGTGCTGGAGGACTTCGTCCGGGGCAAGATCGAGGTCGGCGAAGGCGCCGGTGGCGGTGCGCAGTTGACCCATGGTCGCGGCGGCGTCGATGCCGTTGCCCATGACGTCTCCGATCACCAGAGCGGTCTTGTCGTCGGCCAGAGGGATGACGTCGTACCAGTCGCCACCGACCTCCGCGGACGCCTGGGCAGGCTGGTAGTGGGAGGCGACGTCCAGCCCTGTGAGGCGGGGCGGGCGACCCGGCAGGAGGCTGCGCTGGAGGGTCTCGGCGGCGTTGCGGACGCTCTGGTGCCAGCGCGCGTTGTCGATGGCCACGGCCGCGCGAGCAGCCAGCTCGCCGGCGAGGATGACGTCGTCCTCGTCGAACGGGAGCGGGTTGCGGGCGCGAAGCAGTTCGAAGGCGCCCAGGACCTCACTCCCGGCGATCAACGGCACCGCCAGGTAGGAGTGCACCCCGGCCAGGGCGAAAGTGGCCGCGGCATCGGGGTGGCGTGGGATGCGCTGAAGATCTCTCCCGGTGGCACGGGCGACGAGGACGGGCTGCCCGGTCCGGACGCACTGGGTGATCAGGCGGTCTTCACCGTAAGAGACAGGGACACCGACCTGGACGCCGGTGGTGATCTGGGTGGAGTACGCGGTGGCCACAGCGAGCGTACGGAACAGCTCCGGGCCCTCTTCCGGGGATCCGGTGGTGCGGCGGAAGGCCAGGACGGCGTCGAGGACCTCCACAGCGGCCAAGTCTGCAAGATCGGGAACGGCAACCTCCACCAACTGCTGGGATGTCTGCTCCACTTCCAGCTTCGTACCCACGCGCGCGGAGGCCTCGGCAATCATGGTCAAGCGGCGGCGAGCCCGGTCCGCCCTGATCGTGGCCCAGTGACGTTCGCTGACGTCGACGACCGAGAGCGCCACGCCGATCACCCGGCCGCCGGTCCCTTCGAGCCGGTAGTACGACACCGACCAGGCGTGATCGTTGTCAGGGTCGGCCGGGGTGCGGCCGACGGTGTACTGATCGATCACCGGGATGCCCGTGAGGAGCACCTCCCGCAGCACGGACTCGATGGCTTCCATGTCGAGGAACGGCAGGAGCTCGTGCGGGCAGCGGCCGATGTGGTCGGCGGCAGGGATGCCGTCGATGCGTTCCAGCGCCGGGTTGACCAGGAGGTAGCGCAGGTCGGTGTCCAGGAGGGCAATGCCGATGGGTGCCTGCGACACGAGGCGTTCGGACAGGGCCAGGTCGGTCTCGACCCGCCGCAGCGTGGAGTGGTTGGCGGCGATACCGAGGGCGTACACATCGCCGTGGTCGTCGAGCAGCCGCATGTTGCGGAACTCCACCAATCGGGTGGTGCCGTCCTTGTGCCGGATGGGGAACGCGCCGGCCCAGCTCGCTCCGGTATCCATCACCTCGACAAACAGCTTGATCACAAGGTCCCGGTGCTCCTCGTTGATCAGCAGCCGAGCCGCGTACTGACCCAGAGCCTCCTCGGCGGTGTAACCGAACACGTCCTCGGCCTGTGGGCTCCAGAACACACACCGCCCACGGGCGTCCAGGACGACCGCGGCCACACTGAGCAGATCGAGGAGCCCTCCCGGCGGCGACGGCCCTGCCGGGCGGTCCCGATCCTCGTCCTCGCGCCGCTCGTCTGCGCCCATCCGTGAAAGCTCCCTCCTGACGGAGCCCGAGGGCTGCTCCTGCCACGGTTTTCCTTCCATGTTGCGCCGCGAAACCCACGGTGACGATCCAGGAGCCGCCCAGCGGCTCACCGCTCCGCCGGACAGACCGGATCAGGCCGCCGGTCGCCCTCAGGGTGGTCGGAGCCGCGAGGGCCGCCCCGTCCGGCTACTCACTGGTAATCCGGTGGACCATCCGATGGCCGACCGCACGATCAGCCGACCGCCGGTGGGCATAGGACCTGCCGCTGCGGGACAGCGGACAACGGGGGCCGCGGGAGCGCGGCTGCCGGGCCACCGGCGGCTTGAGGCGCATCCCGGACGTGCGGTTCGAGGTGGTCGGCACTGGACCGGCGTTGGCTGTCCGGCCATCAACTGAACTCCCAACCGACGTGCGCATCACGGGCGTTGACCCGCATCAGGCGCAACAGCAGAATGAGCGCGCACCTGTGAGAGCGCTCTCACAATCGGCGCGATCCCACGCCCCACCGTCGACCCACACGTCCTAGGAGACCCATGACCGGCAGCCAAGGCCCTGTGTTCAGCCGCCGCAGGCTCATCGGGAGCGGCCTCGGTATCGGTGCCGCGGTCCTCACCGCGGCCGGCTCCGGCACGGCCCACGCGGCGGAGTTCCCGGCCGCCGTCAGGACTCCCGCCCAAAGCCGGGCACAGGCCTTTCTCGCCGCCGCCATGGACGCCCATCCGGGTTACGGCGACATCCGGCTGGCCCAGAGCTACGCCGACCAGGCGGGCTTGTTCAGCACCGCGTTCACCTACGACAACGCCCTCGTGATCCTGGCCCATCTCGCGGCATGCACGCAGGACGGCCGGGCCCGAGCCGTGGCGCTCGGCGATGCGCTGCTCTACGCCCAGGCCCATGACCCCGTGTACGACGACGGCCGGCTCCGCCAGGCCTACAACGTTGGGCCGTACACGTTCTACGACGGTTCGCGGCAGCCGGACGGCTTTGTACGGGCGGACGGCACCGTCAACGTCGGGGCCCAGTTCGGCTTCACCGGCACCGCCGTGGGCGACATGGCATGGGCGGGAATCGCCCTGAGCGCACTCGCCCTGCGTACCGAAGACCGCCGCTTCCTCGCCGGTGCCGTTCGCATCGGCACCTGGATCGAGCGGACCGGCCGCACCGACGAACCTCTCGGCGGCTACAAGTTCGGGGTCAACGGCGCCGACGAGAAACTGCCTTTCACCTCGACCGAGCACAACACCGACCTGGTCTGCCTCTTCGGACGGCTCGCCCGGCTCACCGGCGACCGGGTGTGGCTGGAGCGGCGCGCCCGTGCCGCAGCCTTCGTCAAGAAGATGTGGGAGCGTGCCGGGGAGTTCTTCTATACCGGTACCAACGACGGTGTGACCGTCAACAGGTCACCGGTCCCCGAGGACACCCAGACCTGGACCCATCTCGCCCTCGGCGCCCCCGCCTACACGCGGTCGCTGGACTGGGCGGCCACCCAACTGGCCGTCCTGGACACCGCCGACCGACGCAACACCACGGTGCCCGCGGGCCAGTCGTACGAGGGGGTCACGTTCAGCTCCGCCGGTCTCCTGGCGAACGAGGATGTCCCGATCGCCGCATCCCAGCCCAAACCGGACCGCAACGGTGTGTGGTTCGAGGGGACGGCCCACCTCGCCCTTGCCCTGCGGGAGCGCAACGCACCCGGCGACGAGGCCCACGCCCGGCGGCTCATCGGCTCCATCGAACGGGCTCAGGACCTGCTCGGCGGCGGACAGACCATCGGCGGCAGGACGCTCGCCGAGCGCTCCGGAGTCGTTGCGGCGAGCAGCCCTCTCGACACCGGATTCGGCTTCGGCTACTACCCGTACCGGCACGCAGGTGCCACCGCCTGGTACCTGCTGGCTGCGGCACGCTCCAACCCGTTGCGGGCCTGAACGGACGGGAGCGCCGGATCCGCAGCGCCGGATCCGGCGAACCCGCGCGTGAGAGCGCGCCGGCCGGCCTCCCCCGGCCGCGCTCGCAGGCGCGTGGTGCCCTGGAGGTCCATGACCTAGAGGTCCACGGCAGCCATCCCAGCTGCGTCGTAGCGCTCCCCCGCGGCCTCCGGGAGCTCCGCGTCGATGCGCGCGAGGTCGTCCTTTGTCAGCTCGACGTCGACGGCGCCGGCGTTCTGCTCGAGGTAGGCACGGCGCTTCGTTCCCGGAATCGGGACCAAGTCGTCGCCCTGCGCCAGCACCCAGGCGATCGCAAGCTGCGCGGGAGTGACCCCCTTCTCGGTGGCGATCTCCTTCACCTTCTCGGCGAGCCTGAGGTTCGCTGTCAGATTCTCTCCGGTGAAACGCGGACCGCTGCGCCGGTAGTCCCCCTCGTCGAGTTCGTCCGGAGAGGTGAACCGGCCCGCGAGGAAGCCTCGTCCCAGTGGCGAGTAGGGGACGAATCCGATACCGAGTTCACGGCACGTGGGCAGCACCTGGGCCTCCGGGTCACGCGTCCACAGTGAGTACTCGGTCTGCACCGCCGTGATCGGGTGTACGGCGTTCGCGCGCCGGATGGTCTGCGCACCCGCCTCGCTCAGGCCGATGTGGCGCACCTTGCCCTCGGCGACCAGCTCCGCCATGGCCCCGACGGTCTCCTCGATCGGCACGTTGGGATCGACACGATGCTGGTAATAGAGGTCGATGTGATCGGTCCCGAGCCGTTTGAGAGAGCCATGGATCGAACTGCGCACGTGTTCCGCGGAGCCGTCCTGCCGCCCGATTGTGCTCATGTCACCGGGGACGGTCTCGTCCATGCGGTAATTGAATTTCGTCGCGATCACGTACTCGTCGCGGTGCCCCCTGATCGCGCGGCCGATCAGCATCTCGTTCGTGAGCGGGCCGTACATCTGCGCGGTATCGATGAAGTTGACGCCCAGCTCAAGGGCGCGCTGGATGGTCTTGATGCCCTCGTCCTCATCGGTGGAGCCATAGAAGGCGGACATTCCCATGCAGCCGAGGCCGATGGCGGAAACCTCGAGATCCCGGAGCATGCGCTGCTTCATGTTCGTCCCAGCCTTTCCTTGCAATCTTGATTCGCCGTTCGATGGGCCCGGTGTTCACCGCTCCGCCCGGAACTCGGCGAGCACTGCCTCGCGGTGCGCCGAAGTGCCCGCGGGCATGTCCTCACCGGCCTTGACCAACTCCGTCACTGGTTCCATGGAGCAACAGATCTCGTTGACTGGCATCCCGGTGACCCGGAGATTTCGCACGTCCCGACGGTGTCTGCCGCCCGCACCGGGTTCTCGGAGAGGTCATGCCCTGGACGCTATGGCTTGGAGTGCACTCGAAGTCAAGAGTTCATTTCAGCGGCGATGAGCAGGCCGCCGAGCGAAGAAGACGAACTGTCGGCCCGGACGGTCAACGGCGTCGCGAACATCGTCCACCACATACCCCTCTGCAGCCAGGTCCGCCTCCACTCCGTGCCGCTCAGGGAAACGCAATGTCGAATCCGACGTCAGCACTTGGCCGTCCGCGGCGAAAACACAGGTCCACTGAAACGTCACCAGCGGCGAACTCACGTTGACCAGTTGGACCCAGCTCTCGACCGCGCCGATGTCCGGGATCCCCGTCACCCGGTAGGAAGCCTCGCGGTTCCACTCCTCCCAGGCGCGCCTGGCCATGGATGGAGGCCTCGGCAGGATCGACGCCGACGACCTCGACGCCGCGCTCAGCCATCAGAAGGGCGAGCACTCCTGTTCCGCGACCGATGTCCAGCACCGGACGGGCCCCGAACTCCTCCGCCATGCCGGCCTACGCGGCCAGGTCGCTGCGATCGGGGTCGAGCGCGTCATGGATCTGGGCGAGCCGTGGATGCCTGAAGCACTCGTCAGCCATACCGTCGAAGGTATGCGGAGCCGACTACGGACAGCTACTCGGTTTCGCAACCCGTGAGTTGTACTTCCGGTCACTTCCCAGGATCTTGCCTGTCAGAGGCGGCCGACTCCTGGGGTTTCCATCCCCAGGCGGTCAGCATTCCGGGAGAGAGCGCGGCGCATGCGGGTGAGTCCAGCCAGCGCTCGGCTTCGTCGATATCCGCATCGTTCACCAGTCCCGTCGCCACCATCGCGGGACGCGCCCGGTTCCATGTCCGGGCCCAGAACCGGCTGATGGGGCTGCCCGGGATCAGGGGCGGCACATGGATCTCGGCCGCCACGGATTCCAGCCCGGCGACAAGCATCAGCTGTGGATAGTTCGGTACCCACGAGATGTCGGTGCCGATGGTCTCGTGCACCCCCTTCCACATCGCCCGCATGGCGGCCTTGTACGGCGAGTCGGGAGCGCCACCGGTCGTCAGGTCCACCGCGTCGCTCAGCACGAGTACGCCTCCCGGCTTCAGCAGGCCTGCGAGCCGTTCGACCATCCGCGCGGGGAATGGCAGGTGCATCAGCACAAACCTGGCGTGGACGAGATCGAAGAGACCCGGCTCGAAGCGGTCGGAGGTCACATCGGCTTCGAGCGTGGTCAATCCCGGCACTGGTTCGGATGTCAGGAACCGGATGTCCCGGTCCGCCGCCACCACCTCGGTGACGCCCCCTTCACGCAGAAGCGAGCGAGCCACCGTCCCGGTTCCGGCACCCACGTCCAGACAACGCCAGCCCGGTCCGGCACCCAGTTCCCGCAGCCGGGCGATCGTAGTGGCATCGAAGGTGAGCGCCCCGAGGTCGATCCGGTCCGACTCGCCCTCGTCATGCGGGCGGAACAGTTGTTCGCCGTAGCGACCGGGGCTACCGGATCCTCGCCGGAACCGGGAGCAGGCTTCCTGTGCCATGCCCCCATTGTCGTGCCAGGACACGGATCGCACATCTCGTGGACCTCGGTGGTGCGCACCGGCTGCAGACCGCCGCTGTGGTGGCGTAGCGCGAGCATGTGGGGAGCTTGGCAACGCTGCGGCAGGCGAACGCACCGTACCCGGCGCCCCCAGCCCCCTGTGCCGTAACTGATCCTTCGTCAACGGCCTTGCATTGCCGTCCGGTTGAGCTCGCCGTAGGCCGGACTGAGGATGGCGGTGGCGCGCAGGTGGCCGGAAGCTGTGCTGCCTCGACGAGTCGGGGAAGAGCGTCGAGGACGCGGCTGTTCGCGGTGAGCGCCGAGCCTGCAGTGACGCGGGCACTTCGGTGTCGGCGAGCAGCTCGAAGCCACAGAGTCGTACCGGTGCCTCGGTGACGGTGACCGCCTCGCGCCGCGCCACAGGGAGACACGTGGACGCGTACGACTGCCCGTTGCGCTGCCTCAGGTCAGGGGCAGCGCAACGCCCCGGGGGCACGTATGCGCAATCCCCCGGGGCGTCGGTCGGCGGCAGGTCCCGTCGGCCACGGCCGGGTGGCTGTGGCCGACGGGACGCGTCCGAGGCTGGTCAGTGGGCGGGTGCCTCGGTGACCTGGACCTCTTCGATGCTCCGCTCGATCTCCTCGGGCCGGGACGCGGTGGCCTTCGCCCAGTAGTAGATGGCCAGCGAGAAGACCGCGACCAGCAGCATGTCCCACCACAGAGCGATGTTGCCCTGGCCGCCGAAGCCGCCCTGCCAGGAGATCAGGCCCAGGCCCACCAGGTAGGGGGGCAGCCACTGGGCGGCCTTCCAGTCCAGCCGGGGCGCGTCCGGCAGGTCCTTGACCGTGGCGTACAGGGCGTAGGCGCCAAGAAGCACGTAGCCAAGGACGATCGCCACACCGAGCCGCCACAGGGTGTCCCAACCGGCCCAGTAGATGATGAGGTTGGCGACCACGAAGGACAGCGGCGAGAGCACCTTGCCGGCGGGGAGCCGGTAGGGGCGCTCACGATGCGGAAGCCGGTCGGCGAAGACGCCGTAGGCCAGCGGCGCACCGGCGTACATCAGAACGCTCGCGGAGGTGATGAAGCCGACCAGCTGCTGCCAGCTCGGGAAGGGCAGGAAGCAGATCACGCCGGTAAGGAAGGAGATGAGCAGGCCGAACCACGGCACACCACGGGCGTCGGTGCGCGTGAACACCTTCGGCGCGTAGCCGTTCTTGGACAGGCCGTAGGAGACGCGCGAGGTCGCGGTGGTGTAGATCAGGCCGGTGCCGCCGGGGGAGATCACGGCGTCGATGTACAGCACCACACTCAGCCAGCCGAGGCCCACCAGGGTCGCCAGGCCCGCCCAGGGGCCGCTGATGCCCGGGAAGTCGAGCTTCGCCCAGCCGTGCGCGAACGAGCTGAGCGGCAGCGCGCCGATGAACACGACCTGGAGGAGCACGTAGATGACCGCGCCGATGGCGACCGATCCGAGAGTGGCGCGCGGCAGGTCGCGCTGCGGGTCACGGCTCTCGCCCGCCAGCTGGATCGCCTGTTCGAAGCCGAGCAGGGCGAAGATGATGCCGCTGGAGCTGATGGCGCTCAGCACGCCCTTGGCGCCGAAGGGGGCGAAGCCGTGGGCGGTGAAGTTGTGCGGGTGGAAGTTGCCCACCGCGATGATGAAGATGGCGGCCAGCGGCACGGCGATCTTCCACCATGTGGCCGCGCTGTTGGTGTGCGCCAGGATGCGGACACCAAGGAAGTTGACCAGCACGAAGACCGCCATGAGGACGACCGCGACAGCGAAACCGCTGGTCGTCAGCGTGCCATTGCTGTGCTGGAGGTCCTTCGCCCACTGCCAGTGTCCGGCGTAGCCGATCATGGCCTCGACCTCGATCGGGGCCACGGTCGCTGCCTGCAGCCAGGAGAACCAGCCGAACGACATGCCGGCCAGGCCACCGAAGGCGTAATGGGGGTAGCGGGCCGTACCTCCCGCCACCGGGAACATACCGCCGAGCTCAGCGTGCACGAGCGCCAGCAGGACGATCGCAACGGCACCGATCAGCCACGAGATGATCGCTGCCGGTCCGGCCATCACTACGGCTTTTTCTGCGCCGTAGAGCCAGCCGGAACCGATGATGGAGCCGACGGAGGCCCACATCAGTCCGATCAAACCGACGTCCCGGCGGAGACCGGTCGGGTCCCGCGTGACGTCGGGGGCGGCATGGTCCACGTTCACCATGTCAAGGAGCCTCTCACTATCCGAACACCGATTTAACGCTCAATGGCGGCTCAGGCTAGGAATCAGGTCCGCCCGACAGAAGGGCGTTTTCCGAAATTTGACTCTCCCAGGGGAGTTCTTTTGTGCAGGTCAGCACGGGTGACGGAATGTTCCTATTCAGGGAGGATATGTGAGAAGAAGGTAAGACAGGGCGGCTCAGGCGGGGCATCCTGATCACTCGGCAGAGGCCGCGCGCATCACGCCTGCGTCGATGTCGTGGGCCTCGGAGGTGTTCGAAGATCGGCGGGAGGGTCGCGCCGATGACCTGGGCGAACGGTGCCGGCGGCCGCGGTGACACCCCGCTCGTGACAGATGGGCTCCGGGGCGCCGATGAGTTTCGGCAGCGCCGCCATGTCCGGGCGACGGATAGGCTTCCGGCATGGACGTCCATGTCGAGATCATCCGGGAAGCCAGTCAGGAGCTCGTGGACGCTTTCGGTCGGCTGCTGCCGCAGCTGTCTGCGACTGCCAGGCCCATGGACTACGAAGCGATCGACCGGATGGTGACGTGTGATGCCAACACCGTGCTGGTCGCCCTGACGTCCGAGGCGGTCGTAGGCGCCCTGACCCTGGTGCTCCTGCCCTTGCCGTCCGGATTGCGGGCCCGGGTCGAAGACGTGGTCGTCGATGTCGCGGCGCGAGGCCAGGGAGTCGCCGGCCTTCTCACCCGGGAGGCCCTGCGCATCGCCCGGGAGGCGGGTGCACGGACGGTGGATCTCACCTCACGGCCGGATCGTGCAGCAGCGAACCGGCTGTATGAGCGCCTCGGCTTCCAGGCCCGGGAGTCGACGGTCTACCGTTTGGCGATCGACCAGTAGGAGGCTTCGCCCTTCGACGGCATCTGGCTGTGGGGCACGCGCGCGAGTCATCGCGAGTCCGGCCGCTGCGCAACCGGCCCGTCCTCGGGCATCCCGCATCGGGTAGGGCTGGTCCGACGACCAACGCGCTGTCCGCTACGGGGCCACACTCCTCGTCGGGGTCGCCGACGAGTGGCTACGACCAACCGCCCATGTCGAGTGGGTCCACGTTCCACACCTCGGGCAGGTCACCGCCGCAGAACACGCAGACGAAGTCGTCCTCGCGCACGATGTTGTGCTCCTGGCAGCCAGGACAGCGCCGGAACACCACCTCGTGCGTGAAGGCGGACGGGCGTACGAGCCCCACGCGATCCAGAACCCGGGCCATGGCCGGCCACGAGCCGACGTCCGGGCAGTAGCCTGTCGAGTGGTTGCTGACGTAGCCCACGGCCCAACGGCCGGCTTCACGCGCGAAACCGATCTCGCCGGCGCTCAGCACTGGCCGGCCTCCGGCACAGGCCACATGCTCGCTTCGGCGCGGCGCCAGTAGCAGTACACCGTCCGCGTCGACCACGAAGGTGAACGGCTCGGCCAGTTCCGTCGCCGGTCGCTGCGCCGCCCAGCAGTCGAAGTCAGCCGGCGAACCGATCCGGGATCCCACGCCGGCAGGCCGGATCCCGGCCCTCAGATCATCCGGCCCCACATACCGATAGCTCCGCCCCCGCACCCTCACACGAGCCAACCTAGAACACTTGGCCCGTAGCCGACGGCGGGTCTGTCAGGGGGACCGACCCGGTACACGACTACTCGGAGTCGTAGCGGCTGAGGACCGCGTGAAGATATTCCTCCAGGCGCTGGGTGAGAACCGGCGGCGTCAGATCCCTTCGTCCAAGTTCCCGCCAGGGCTCGGCAACCTTCTCCGCGTCGGGTGCGAAGGCGAGTGCATCCAGCAGACGCCAGTACAGGTGGGCAGCCGGGTCATCGCTGAGCGTGCCTCCGGCGGCGAGGTAGTGATCCGCCAACCGCATACCGGCGTCCGCACCATGGAGCAGGGCAACCGCAGTAGAGCAGTGCGCCACGTCCAGATCGGCGGGCCCCCAGGAGGTTTCCACCCAGTCCACGACACCCGTGATCGTCAGATCCGCGCCATTGCCGGTGAAGAGCACGTTGCCCGGATGGAAGTCACGGTGCAGGAAACAAGGACGGTAGGCAGGAGGTTCGCGACGGATGACGTCCACGGCGCGTTGCCACAACTCCGGCCGCGCCGTGCCATCGGGAATGCGCACCCGCTCCGGACTCGTCCACGCCTGGTACGTTCGCGGCCGGTCCTCCTCCGGTACGACCAGCCCGTGAATGGCCACCATCTGGCGGGCGAGGAGTTCGGCCTTTCGTTCAACGTCGGTCTCGTCCAGCCGCACGGTTCCCGGTAACAGCGACATCAGCAGTGAAGGGTGGTCGCAGTATGTCGCCGCGGCATCGACAGCGCGAAGACGCGCCGCAGGCACGGTCGTGTCCGCCAGCAGACGGAGAATGTCGGCCTCGCGCATGAGCAGCCCGAGGGCGTGCTTCACGAAGAAGGGCTTCAGGAAAGACCGCAACACCAGTGAATACGGCCCTCCTCGCCCCTCGATGTCGAGGCGGCGCATCTGCGATGTCCAGCCGCCTCGCAACACGGCAGCGCCGCCGATACGGTCACCGGGAGGGAGGCCCAGTTCCACCCATGTGCGGGTGTTGAGCCAGCCCTGGTCCCTGCTGTCTGCGTCCCTGAGCGCCGTCCTGTCGACACCATTCATGGACGGAAGCCTATTGATCAACGGGGTCGGCCAGGAGCGAGATCGGCAACAAGCAGCCGCCGAGCAGTGATTCACCCAGCACCGCCTCCGCGCGATACGGCCACCCCGCCTACCGCGAGACGGCGTTTCAAGTGCCTGACCATCAGCCGGTGTGGCCCAGGTACTGCAGGTAGGCGTACAGGGCCGCGGACGCCCCGAGCCGGTCGAGGCTGCGGCGGTGAAGGTCCCGTCCCCGGTTGGTCAGTTCGCTGAGGACGCGGCCGGGGCTGCCGGTCGTACGCAGTTCATTCAGGACCGCGTCGATCGTCGCCAGCGGGTAGTGGCCTCGGCGGAGCAACGCGATCACGTGTGCCGCGTGCAGTTCTGGGCGGCTGTAGAGGCGGTATCCCGTCGAGGGCTCCCGGTCCGGTCGCAGAAGACCGCGGGCTTCCCAAAGACGGAGGACGGGTGGGCGGACACCCACGGCGCGGGCGACCTGGCCGATGCGCATGCCGCGGTGTGCAGCGGCTGAGCTGATCGCCCCGCTCGCCAGAACGGTTTCGAGGGCTTCGTGCACTGTCGCCAGGTCGCTGCGTTCCCGGTCCAGTCGGGCGTGACTTTCGTCCAGAGCGGCGAGCGCGGTTGCCAGGTCGCCGTTGTGGATGGCTCGCATGACGACGCGAGCGGTCGGCCAGCCATGGCCGGCGGCGGTCTCTCGGGCCGCGGCAAGGGCTTCGGCGTGTGCGCCCGTGAAGATGCGGTAGCCGCTGGCGGTGCGTTCAGTCGAGGGCAGCACCCCCGTCTCCACGTAATTGCGCACCTGCTGGACCGAGATCCCGGCCGTCCGCGCAAGGTCGATGACTCGTAGTCGGTTCCTCATGCCCCCTCCCCCGCTGTCACCTGCAGGCCTCACTCTAATCCTTCATTGCCAGTTGAGACTTTTCAGGCATATCAAGGGGTCAACCTGTGGTGATGGTCTCCAAAGTCCCTATTAGCAATTGAATGAAACAATTGATACCCAAGGCCCCGCCCAGTGGGGCCGGCTGAACAGATCCGTCAGAGGAGACGACGAACGTGAAGTTCCTTCTGGAAGTCAACGTGGACGACGGCCGGTTGGCAGAGAACCCCGCGGGCGAGCTGGGCCGCATCCTTCGATACTGGGGCGGGAACCTCCACCACTACGCCCTGAAGCCGGGCGACGGTTCGGCCGTCTACGACTCGGATTACCAGGAAGTCGGTCGTTGGCGCCTTGTCGCGACCGACGAGACCTGACCACGTCGCCGCCCGCACACACCTCCGCCTCGCCCGCCCTCCGGAGCGGGCGATTGCGGGACGCCCGTCAGTGCAGGGCGTCCGAGAGGCGGACGAAGCTGTGGCCGTTGGCCAGCAGGTGGGGGACGGCGGCGGCTATGCCCCGCGCGGTGCCGCCCTTGGGGTGGTTCATATGGCAGAGGACGATGGATCCGCCCTGGGCGGCAGCGACGGTGGTGCGGACCTGTTCGGGGGTGAAGGTGGCGCCACCGTCGCCGTTGACGGAGAAGCTGACGAAGGTCTCTCCCAGGTCGGTGACGATCCGTGCCGCGACATCGTCGCAGTACGCGGTGCCGGACCGGAACCAGCGCGGAGGAGCGCCCAGCAGCCGGGTGAGCTTGGCCCGGTTGCCGGCGATCTCGTCGTACACCTCGGCGGCGCTGCGGGTGCCGGGGATGCCGTAGGCGGAGCGTCCGGTGACCGACAGCGGGCGGTGCCGGGTGCCGTGGTTGGCGATCTCGAACAGGGGCTCGGCCGACAGTCGGCGGAAGATCGCCGGGTTGGCGTCGATCCAGCGTGAGTTGATGAAGAGGGTCGCCGGTACCTCCCGTTTACGGAGGAAGTCGATCAATGCCTGGTCGTAGCCGCTGCCGCCAGGGCCACCGCAGGCGTCGAAGGTCAGCGCGATCGAAGGTTTCCTGGTGGGCAGTTCGTGTACCACTCCGGGTGCATCGAAACCCCAGCTGTGCGGCACGGCGTGACCGTAGCGCGCCACGATCTCGGCACGGGTGACTGCGGGGGTTGTGGTGGGTGCCGTGGCCGAGGGGGTGCTGGTCGGGGTGCCCGCAACGGTCGATCCGGGTACGGGAGGTGGGCCGGACTCGGACGTCCTGTCGTTCGTCGTGCTCTTCGGGCCCGCGCAGCCGACGAGCATGCCTCCCGCCATGGCGGCCATCACTGCCCGGCGACTGGGTGTCATCAACTTTCCCACCTGGTCGAAGGTTGACTGCGGGGCCGACCGTCACCCGCCCTGGCAACCGTACGCGGGGCATGGGCATCGACCGGGAAGGCGCCGGTAAGGGTTCTCCAACAATCCTTTGTGGATCATTGGCTCTGCCGGCGGTGGGCAGCAGTCGTTGCAGCGGTCCCCACCCCCTGCCGTCAGCCGTCAGCCGTCAGCCGTCAGCCGTGGAGAATCTCGCTGAACCGCTCGGCACTGATGTTGCCCCCGGAGATGATGACGCCGATCCTCCGCGGGACGGGGGCGACGCGGTGGGCCAGCAGTGCGGCCAGGGCACTGGCACCGCTGGGTTCGATGACGATCTTCATGCGTTCGAAGGCGAACCGCATCGCGTCACGGATCTGACCGTCACTGACGAGGGCGATCTCGTCCACGAGCCGTTGGTTGATGGAGAAGGTGAGCTCGCCGGGGGTATCCGCGGCCTGACCGTCGGCGATGGTGCGCGGCACGGGGATGGAGACACGCCGGCCGGCTTCCAGAGACCGCTTCGTGTCGTCGCCGGCCTCCGGCTCGACGCCGATCACCCGGACCGAAGGCATGAGCCCCTTGGCGGCCGTGGCGGTGCCGGCGATCAGCCCGCCGCCGCCGACCGGCACCATCACGGCGTCCAGGTCGCCGACTTCTTCCATCAGTTCGAGGGCGGCCGTGCCCTGTCCGGCGATGACATGGGGGTGCTCGTAGGGCGGGATGAGCGCCAGGCCGCGGTCGGCGGCCAACGCTTCCCCGATGGCGACCCGGTTGCCGGTGTAGCGGTCGTATGTGACGACCTCCGCGCCGTAGCCGACCGTCGCCTCCACCTTCGAGCGCGGTGTGTCCTCAGGCATGAGGATCACGGCCGTGGTGCCGAGCTCCCGGGCAGCGAGGGCGACGGCCTGTGCATGGTTGCCGGAGGAGTAGGCGGCGATTCCCTTGGCCACCTGTTCGGCGGACAGTCGTGACGCGGCGTTGTACGCGCCGCGGAACTTGAAGGCACCGATGCGCTGGAAGTTCTCGCACTTGACGAAGACCTCCGCGCCGACCAGGTCGTCCAGCGTGCGCGAGCGCAGCACGGGGGTGCGATGGGCCACGCCCCTGATCCGCGCGGCAGCGTCGCGGACATCGTCCAGGGTGACGTGCTGACTGTCGGTCATGTCGTACTCCGTCTCGCTCCCTGCCGCGGCGCACCGGCGGCCGGCACCGACTATTCGGATGCCATCCATTCGCGTCTTGGAATTTTCGTCTAGACCCTATACTGAAAGTCCAGAGTGGGGGGTCAATTGCGAGGGGTGTGACATGCCGGCCGACGAGCAGGACGCCATCATCGCCGCGCTCACCCCGGTGATCGACGGGATCGCAGCGACCCTCGGGTCCTTCTGCGAAGTGGTGATCCATGACTTCCGGCGCCCCGAGCGCTCCGTCGTCGCCCTTGCGGGATCGGTCACCGGCCGCGGTGTCGGCGGGTCGATGAGCGAGATCGGAATGAAGATCCTCGCGGCCGGCGAGGAAGCCCGCGACGAGCTCAACTACATCACCCGCACTCAGGACGGGAAGATGGTCAAGTCGTCGACCATGGTGCTCCGCGATTCGGGCGGGACGGTGTTCGGCGCGCTGTGCGTCAACCTCGACATCACCGCTGTCAACCAGGTCCACGCCTTGGTCGGGGAGCTCGCCGGTGTCACCCCGTCAACCGAGGCCGTGCCGACCACAACCTTCGGCGACGACATCGGAGCGGTGCTGAGTGCGATCGTCGATGACCGCCGGTTGCGCGAGAACAAATCATGGGCCGAGCTCAGCCGCGCCGAACGACTGAAGTTGTTCGGCGACCTCGACCAGCAGGGCGTGTTCGCCGTACGGGGCGCCGTTCAGCAGGTCGCGGCCCGGCTGGGCATTTCCCGGGCATCCGCGTACAACTACCTTGCGGGAGCCCGGTCCGGCGAGGGCGGCATCGGCCCCCTGACTGAACCGAGCCCGGAAGAAGAGACCCATTCGTTGGGGTGACCGACAGGCGTACCTCAGAGGGTCGGATGGCAGCTCCCATCAGGACTCTGAAGCTCAACTTGAGAAAAAGACATGACTCAAGAAGAACAACAGGGTCCACTCATCCGTACCATCTCTACGCCAGGGATACGCGCTGCAGTTGCCGCGGCTTCACTCGGCCAACGGCTCGAGAACACATGCCCAAGGCTGTCTGCACGCGAGCCATACGTCCCGCGTCCGGCCCTCAAAGCCAGGAAAGGTCGACCCATGTCCGAAAGCACAACCGCAGCCACCGACCTGACATCGCAGTACGCCGCCCAGGTCACCGGCGACCTCGAACACAATGTCAAGGAACAGGAACGCATCAGCGGCGAAATCACCGTTCTGCAGGAGCAGCTCACCGCGCTGCGGCATGACCACACCGTGTTGGTGAACATGCAGCAGGCACTCGGCCTGCCGTCCGCCCCCGTGGAGACTCCCGCACCCGTGGAGCCCCCGGCGCCCGCAGAGACCGCTGCCATGTCCGACCGTGCCACCGTGCCCGCCCCCCGGAAGAAGTCCGGCGCTCAGTCCGGGAAGAACAAGCGGACGCGGGCGACCAGGACGGCCACCCCGCAGAGCCGTACGACCGCCACGAAGACCGCGGGCAAGGCCGCGGCCGACAAGGCGGACCAGCTGACGCTGGTCGAACTCATCCGCCGTCACCTCACCGAACAGAGTGAGCCCCGCTCCGCGGCGGAAGTCTCCACCGCACTCGGCCAGGCCCACCCCGAGCGCGGCATCAAGACCACCGTCGTGCGCACCACCCTCGAAGGACTCGTGGCCAGGAACCAGGCCCAGCGCTCCAAGCAGGGCACGTCCGTCTTCTACACCGCCCCCGAGACCGACGAGCAGACGGCAACGACCCAGGCCGAGGCGGAGGCCGAACAAGCCGAGTAGGACCGCCGGGCCGCACACCGCCGCTGCAGCAGCTGCCCCGGCACACCGCCGAAGGGTCCGGCCGGGGCTGCTCTCCCACCACGTGCCCGACCGACTGCGGTCCTAGTCGTGCACCACGCCGGGGTGGCGGTAGGCGGCGAGGGCGGCGGTGTCGTCGTTGAGGTTCCCGCCGCTGAAGTCGAGCAGGTCCTGATGCAGGCGGTCCAGAAGTTCGCGGGGAGACAGTTCGGCCCACGAGCGGATGCGCTCGATGAGCGGGTAGAACTCCCCGGTGCGGTCGCGTGTCTCAGTGACGCCGTCGGTGTACAGCAGCAGTTGGTCGCCGGGATGGAAGGGATCGACCTCCACGCGGTGGTCGTTCCCGGCCAGAACTCCGAGGTTGATCGGCGGTGAGGGATCGACCGCATCCAGTTCGGTGACCTGGCCGTGGCTGATGAGCAGGGGCGGCGGGTGACCGCAGTTGACGAGCCGGACGACTGGTTCATGGTCGGGAATCTCGGCGAACACCGCGGTGACGAAGCGTTCCGCCATGTCACTGCCCGGAAGCTCTGCTCTGCGGGTCATACTGGTCTCCACCCGCCGCGCCACTCCGGTCAGATCGCGCTCGTCATGGGCGGCCTCGCGGAAGGCGCCGAGCATCGTCGCGGCCGTTTCCACCGCGACCAGGCCCTTGCCCCGTACGTCGCCGATGAGCAGACGCACTCCGTACGCGGTGGGGACCGCCTCGTACAGATCGCCCCCGATGCGTGCCTCTGCGGCCGCGGACAGGTACAAGGTCTCCACCGTCACCTGGCCCAGGCGGCGCGGTACGGGGCGCAGCAGCACGCGCTGCGCGGTCTCGGCCACGGAACGCACGGTGGCGAGGGTGCGTTCCCGGCGCGTCCGGTGGGCGGCCAGAATCGTGCCGAGGACGCCGACCAAACCCGTGGAGATGTACGAGGCCACGTAGTGCCGCTCCCAGAGATAGCCCACGCTGCGGCCGGCGCAGCAAGGAGTGCCGGCGAGAACACCCTCGAAGACGACGGCGAACACGGTGACCGCGGCGACGGCGGCCGGGCCGTGGGCGAAGGCCGCGATCACCGGGAGGGCGATCAACAGGAAACTTACCGGCCACTTCACGGGAGTGACCGGTTCGAGCACCAGGATCGCCGCGACATACAAGACCGGCAGCCAGCGCATCCAGAGGGGCGGAGCAGGCACCCGAAGGTCATCGCCGCCCGGCTGCGCTCCACGACGGCCTTCCGTTTGCCGTCGGGCGGGCCACCTCACTGCCGCCTCCGGCGGAGGCGGATCCTTACACGCGGCCTGCACACAAGAACTCCCGGCAAGGCTCTACACGGCAACCAACCTGACACGGTCCGACAACGCAACCAGGACATCATCCGCCGAAAGGGGCATTCAAGAACTTTCCGCGCAATCCTAAGGCGTGAAGACCACCGTCATGGGGATGCCGGGCCGCCAACCGTGGATGCCGGGCTCAACCGGGCGACGCGCCACCGCTGCAGGTCGGGCGTCAGAGCCGCTCCCCGCTCGGCCCCGCGGCGGCCCCGATGGCGCGCAGGACAAAGGGAAGGAAGCGGTCGGCCGTCACCGCCGCCTCGTCCGCGTCCACCTGGTCCGGCAGCAGCGGGGTGAGGATGAACCGGCTCACCATCGGGCCGATGACCAGGTCGCCGAGCAGATCGGCGTCTTCGACCGGCGGGATCTCGGCCCGGTCGACGGCCCGCCGCACGGCCTCCTCCACACGTCCGCGCACGGGCAGCAGGAACGCGGTCGTGAGGGCCTCGGCCAGGACGTCGTTGTGTGCGGCCTCGCCGATCAGCGCGCGCATCAGCCGCCCACTCTCGCCGGTCAGGGAGGCGGCCTTGTCCCGGAGCAGGGCGCGCAGGTCGCCCTCCAGCGTCCCGGTGTCGGGCCGCGCCTCCAGGTCGCGGGTGCGGGTCGAGACGGCGGCGATCACCAGGTCCTCCTTGGAGGACCAGCGACGGTAGAGGGTGGCGGTGGAGACCCCGGCTCGCGCGGCGACGGCGGCGGTGGTCAGTCCGCCGTAGCCGCTCTCGGCCAGGACGGCCAGGGTGGCGTCGAGCAGTGCCCGGTCCCGCGCGGCGTCACGGGGGCGCCCCCGACGTGGTGCCGGGTCGGGCGGAAGCGGCACGGCGTCAGGCATCGGCCAGCCCCGTAAGATGCTCGACGAGGTGCATGGCGTGCAGGCGCGCGAACTCGTCGTGCGTACAGCGTCCGTAGGCCGGGTGGAGTGCATGCGGCTCGGTGTGGCGGCTGAACAGGGTCACCGCGTCCATGAGGCTCGCCGCGGCCTCGGTCACGGGCAGGCCCGCATCCAGGGGCGGGGCCCCGTCGATCTCCGCACCGAGCGCATGCTTCATCGCACCCCTGTGCAGGAACACGCGTTTGGCCAGCGCGCCCACGGTGGACCGGAACAACACCGGCTTGAGCCGGGGGTACCCGGTCACGGAGTACCGGATGGTCTGGGCGCAGTGCTGCAGCGTCTGGGACAGGTTCCAGGCGTTGCCCGGCGCCAGCAGGTCCCGCTCGGGGCGCCCGAGCTCCTTGCCGAGCCGTTCGGTGAGGTCGGTGAGTGCGGGAGGGGGCACGACGGAGGTCGAGGTCATGGCGACAATATTACCCGAATTCGAAACGAAAACATTTCGTTTCGTTTATGCTGCGCTCCATGGACCCTCACACCGACCTCCTTCAGGGCGTCGACGCGACGGAGACCGTCTCACGTCTGCGCACCGCCTTCGACACCGGCCACACCAAGCCCCTGATCTGGCGCAAGACCCAACTACGAGCGCTACGGCGCTTGTTGACCGAGCACGAGCAGGTGTTCACGGCGGCGCTCCATGCCGACCTCGGCAAGAACACCACCGAGGCGTACACCACCGAGATCGGGTTCACCGTCAACGAGATCGACCACACCCTGCGACATCTCGACCGATGGCTGCGTCCGCGCAGGGTCTCCGTGCCCCTGTCGCTGGCACCGGCCCGGGCCCGGACCGTGCGGGAGCCTCTGGGCACCGTTCTGATCATCAGCCCGTGGAACTACCCGCTGCAGCTCACGCTCGCGCCGCTCGTGGCCGCGCTGGCCGCGGGCAACTGTGCCGTCGTCAAGCCCAGCGAGCTCGCCCCGGCCACGTCGGCGGCGCTCGCCCACTGGCTTCCCCAAGTCCTCGACCCGCAGGCCGTGGCCGTCGTCGAGGGCGGGGTGGCGGAGACGACGGCCCTGCTCGAGCAGCGCTTCGACCATGTCTTCTACACCGGCAACGGCACGGTCGGACGCATCGTCATGGCCGCCGCCGCCCGCCATCTCACCCCGGTCACCCTGGAGTTGGGGGGCAAGTCCCCCGCCGTCGTCGAGCCGGGTGCCGATCTCGCGACGGCCGCCCGCCGCATCGCCTGGGGCAAGTTCATGAACTCCGGGCAGACATGCGTCGCTCCCGACTACATACTCGCCATCGGCGAGACGGCGGCCGGGATCGAGCCGCACCTGGTCGCGGCCATCCGTGAGATGTACGGCGACGACCCAGCCACAAGCGCCGACTACGGCCGCATCGTCAACGAACGTCATTTCGACCGGCTCACCGCCCTGCTGACCGACGGCCGCACCGTCACCGGCGGCGAGCACGACCGTCCGGCCCGCTACATCGCCCCCACGGTACTGGCCGACGTCACCCCCGACTCGGCCGTCATGCGCGAGGAGGTCTTCGGCCCGATCCTGCCCATCGTGCCCGTCCCCGACCTGGACGCGGCGATCTCGTTCATCACGGAACGGGACAAGCCGCTGGCCCTGTACGCCTTCACCGCCTCCCAGCGCTCGAAGCGGCGTCTGACGACGGAGACCTCCTCCGGCGCGCTCGCCTTCGGTGTCCCCAACGCCCATCTCACCGTGCCCGGGCTGCCCTTCGGCGGGGTCGGCGAGAGCGGTCTGGGCCGTTACCACGGCTCGTACTCCCTGGACACCTTCAGCCACACCAAGGCCGTACTCGACAAGCCGCTCCTGCTGGACACACTGCGCCTTGCCTATCCGCCCTTCACCCGCCGCAAGGAGCGTGTGCTGCGACGGGTTGTGTGAGTGACCAGTGGGCCCGCGGTGCCGCCCGGACCACGGGGGACACGCGACGTGGTGGCCGATGCTACTCCCGCTCGGCCTCCCAGGCCGCGAGAACCCGGTCGGCCTGGTCGACGTAGAGCGTGAAGAGGTCCGCGAGGTCCGATATGCGTTCACGTGACCCACCGCGGGCAGCCGCTACCCCGAGGCGCAGAGTGTTCGAAAACGCGCGCAGGTGCGCGTTGTTGGCCTCGAGCAGGCGCCGTACGTCCCCCACGGCCTCGTAGCACACGCGTCGGCTGCCGGGCTGGGTCTGTCGCCGCGCCACGGACCATGACTCCAGTTGGCGCGCCGCCACGCTGAGTCCGCTCTTGCTCTGTCCCAGGTCCTGGACCATGGTGTCGAGATCCACGGGCGTGTTCTGCAGCAACAGATAGCCGTAGAGCCGCCCGGTCGTCTGCGGTAGGCCCCAGCGCTCCAGCAGGGCGCCCATGGAGGAGATGAAATCCACTCCGGCCGCGTCGCTCGCCTCTTCATCCCGCATGGGTCTTCAGTCCGCTCAGAAAGTCGACGATCATCTGATTGACCATCACCGGTGCGTCGAGGTTGGCCACATGGCCCGCATCCGGAAGCACACGCAGCTCACTGTGCGGATCACGACGGTTCCACCGCTGCATCGAGGCCTTGACGGTCCCTACGCCGTCGTACTCGCCGTAGAGCAGTAGTTGGGGCTTGTCGATCCTGTACTCGGGGTCCTCGGTGAGCGTCCGGGTCACGCCCTCCCAGACCGTCAGGAAGGCGCGGCGGCCCATCCGCCGAAAGGCCTCCCGCAGATGGGCACGTGCTTGGGGTGTCCAGGCCGCGGCGTCGGCCATCCGGTCGGCGAGGCGGTCGTACGGCATGAGCCGCAGCAACGGGAGGGACAGCGCCAGCCTGGCCCGTTCGCCACGGGTGACCGGCAGGGTGCTGGACGTGGAGCCGATGACGACCAGGGCCGCGACGTCTTCGGGGTGGCGGCGCAGGTACTCCTGCGCGATATAGCCCCCTATCGACTGGCCGAGCAGGACCACCGGCCAGGGCTCGGGGCAGGTCGTCAGCAGAGCCCGCAGATCGTCGGCGGCGTCCGCGATGCGGAAGCGGCGCGTCCGGGACGTCGAGAGCCCATGGTGGTGGACGTCCCAGCGCAGGGTGCGGTAACCCGCCGCGAGCAGGGCGGGGATCTGCGGATCGAACATGCGGTGGTCGGCGCCGGCGCCGTGGGTGAGGACCACGAGAGGTGCCGTGGCGGTCCCGGCCGTCCAGTAGTGCAGGCGGGTGCCATGGACGGCGAAGGTGTGCGCGGTCTCGGCACGGCAGCCGGTACCGAGCATGGGCTCGGTACCGGTGCCTGGCCCGGAGTGCGGCGAAATGTCGTTCACCGGATTCAGAATATTGCGATCACTGCTTCCGGTCCGTACGGACACGCCGGGGATGCGGCGAAAGATCCGTGTTCAGCATCCCGTGAAGCGGGGTGGACGCTTCTCGGTGAACGCCCGCAGGCCTTCTGCCGCGTCACGCACCATGCTGTGGGTGCGCAGATGGTACGAGTCCTGCAGCCGGAGCCCGTATTCGGCCGGCTGGCCCCAACTGCGTTCCCTCAGCTCCTTGAAGAGGCCGACCGAGCCGGTGGGCAGCGCCGCGAACTGCTCGGTCAGCGCGCCCAGTTCACGGCTGAAGGCGTCCGGCGGGCAGACACGGTCGACCAGGCCGAGCTCAAGTGCCTCGCCCGCGGGCACCATACGGCCGGTCAGATAGATCTCGGTGGCCCGTGCCGGGCCGACCAGCCGGGACATCAGGACCACGTTGCCGACGTGCCCCACCCCGGCGAGCCGGCTGCCGATCGCGGCGGTGGTGTCGGCCAGTCGGTAGTCGGCGGCGCAGAGGATCTCCGCGCCGGCGCCGGCCGCCGCTCCGGTCACGGCCGCGACCACCGGCTTCGGCAGATGCAGGATCGCCTCGCAGACCCGCAGGTAGTGCGCGTCGGAGGTGAGGGGGTCCAAGGGCGCGTCGGCGCGGTCGCCGAGCCGCCAGCGGTGCACGCTGTCCACGTCGTCACCGGCGCAGAAGGCACCGCCGCTGCCGGTGAGAACGACGGTACGCACCTCGGGGTCGTCCCCTGCACAGAGCAGGCCCTGCAGCAGGTGGCTGGACAGAACGTGGGTGAGGCTGTTGCGGTGCCGCGGCCGATCGAGGACGAGAGTGGCCACGCGGTCGGCCATGTGTGCGCGCAGCGGGATGTCCGGGTCCGGGTCGATGCGGTCGGCGAACGCGGCAAAGGACAGGGTCGCCGCGCCGGTCCACTCCCGCCGCTGAGCGCGTACGGTCTCGGCAGGACGTGCAGTCTCGGTGGTCATAGCAGCTTCTCCCGTCGGATGCGGATTCCGGCCGTCTCCCGGTCCCAGGTGTCCTCGGTGACTCCCTCGGCACGCAGCACATGCTTGAGCGGCTTGCCGGTGGGCGTTTTCGGCAGTGCGTCGAGCACTCGCACGTAGCGCGGCAGCATGAAATGCGCGAGGCGGCCCTGGAGGAAGCCGAGCAGCGCCACCGGATCCGGCGGCTGCGCCCCCGGCTCCTGCAACGGACAGACGACGAGAAGCACTTCGTCCTCGCCCTCGTCGCCCGGAACGGCCACGGCAGCGGCCTCGCGCACCGCCGGATGAGCCAGGGCCTGTGCCTCCACCTCGTAGGAGGAGATGTTCTCGCCCCGGCGCCTGATGGCGTCCTTCTTGCGGTCGACGAAGACCAGTCCGCCGTCCGGGGCTCGGCGGAATGTGTCACCGGTGTGGAACCAGCCGTTGCGCCAGGCCTCGGCCGTAGCCTCGGGCCTTGCGTGGTAGCCGCTGAGGAACGACCACGGCCGCTGCGACCGCAGCACCAGTTCGCCGAGCGCGCCGTCCGGCACCTCGCGGTCGTGCTCGTCCACCACCTTGGCCTCGATCCCGGGGCGTGGTGTGCCGCAGTACATGGGTATGCCAGGATCCGGCCCCGAGGACACAGGGCACGAGACCTCCGTCATGTTGAACAGGGCCCGCACTTGCACGCCGAAACGCCGCGCGAAGTCTCCTGTGTCGCCGCCGAATGGGACGACGAAGACCTCCCGCATCGGATGGTCCCTGTCCGCCGGGTCCGGCGGCTCCTTGAGCAGGTAGGTCGCCATCACTCCGAGCAGGGTGCACAGCGTCGTGCCGGTACGGCGGACGAGCGGCCAGAACTCCTTCGTGGTGAATGCCGGTACCACCGTCAACGACCCTCCGTGGACCAGCATCCCGTACGCGCCGATCGTGCCGCCCGCGTGGAACAGCGGCAATTGCAGCAGATAGCGGTCGTCCGGACCGGCGATGCCATGGAAGGCGGCGGTGCAGCTGCTGTAAAGGTGCGCGTAGGACGACACGACTCCTTTGGAAGGGCCGGTCGTCCCCGAGGTGTAGATGATGGTCTGGGCGTCCCAGGGCGCCGGTGGCGGGTGCGGCTCGGCGAACCCGACCAGGCCGGAGCCGCAGGCGCTGTCCGCGTTCAGTCCGATCACGACCCGGAACCGCCGGTCGAGACCGGCCGCCACTTGGTCGATGCTCTCCGGGGTGTCATCAGGAGCGGGCAGGAGGACGACGGTGTGCACGGCCCCGGTGCCGACGCCGGTCGCGCTCAGTCGCTCGGCGAGCTCGGGTCGGCACACCAGTACGCCGGCCGCGCTGTCGGCCAGCACGTGCGTCAGGTTCGCGCCCCGGTAGGCGACGTTGAGCGGAACGAGGGTGGCTCCGGCGAAGTTGGTGCCGTACCAGGTACGCAAGGCGTCGGCGCCGTTCGGCAGCCAGCTCAGGACGCGGTCGCCACGGGCCACGCCCAGAACCTGGAGAGCGGCCGCCGTCCGCTCGGACTCCCGCAGGGTGCGCGCGTAGCTCCACAGCTCACCGTCGGGCATCAGCGCGTACGGTGCGTCCGGCCGTTCCCGGGCCCGGCGGCGCAGCAGTGGTCCGAGGACGCACTGCTCGGCGGTCGGTACGGCGGGCGAGGCGGGGTCGAGGATGTCGCCGGGAGCCGCGGGGCGGGGTATCCCGGTACGGGTGCGGGGGCGTGGGATCGTCATGCGCTCACTCCTCCTCGGGTGGCAGTACCTGGAGGTCCAGGGCTGAGCCGCGCGGGCCGCCGTGCCAGACGGTCTGCTGCGCGGTGCGGCAATGCGTGGCCTCGGCGACCCGGCCCGCCACGTTGGGATGCCGGTCCAGATGGGGGAAGTTGCTGCTGGTGATGTGCACCCGGATGCGGTGGCCGGCCGCGAACCTCCAGGCGGTGTCGCCCAGCAGCACCTCCACCGCGACGGGGTCCGTGTTGGGCAGGTCCACATGCATGCTGCCATCGGCAACGATCAGTGACCGGCCGTCAGGGCCGACATCGGTGAGCTTGGCGACCAGCGCGGTCGCGGGGGCGTCCGAGGAGAAGGAGAGCCGCAGCCGGTGGCGTCCGACCGCGGCGACCGGCTCGGTCAGCGACTCCGAGGTGTAGCACAGCACATCGGGACGGTCCTCCAGATGGCTCTGGTCGAGCGGACCGGCCACGAGCCGGCCCAGTTGCAGCACTCGGCCGCCGTGCGTGGGGACCGGGTCCTCGGGGTCGTAGATGAAGGTGTCGCACCCCTGCCCCCGCGGTGCGGCCGGTTCGCGGACCAGTCGTCCGCCCTCGCCCGGAGCCGTGCCGCCGGCCAACTGCCAGGTGCGGATGCGGGCCTGAGGTGGCGGCCAGGTCGCCGCCGTATGCCAGGTGTCGGGACCGATGAAGAAGTACCGCACCTCCTCGTCCGGCCGGAGGCTGCGGGTTGGTTCCGGCCGCAGGTGGCGGTCGAAGAAGTCGAGGTGCAGATCGGCGAGCCCGGCGGCCTGTGCCGAGCCGTACAGGCCGGTGTTCACCTCGCCCTGGATCTGCGGGAGCTGGCCGGAGTGCACCCACGGGCCCATCACGAGCTCATGGTGGCCTGGCCGCGGATCCCTGGCGCGCATGGCCCGGTGGAGCTCGATGGTGCCGTACGAGAAGACGTCGTACCAGCCGCCCACGGAGAACGTCGGTACGTCGATGGCGCTGAGCCGGTAGTCGGCCACGGCGGCGGCCCGTCCGCCCAGGACATCCCTGAACCATCCCGGGAGCCCGTCGAAGTCCATGACGTCCGTCAGCGGCCGGAGCCGCAGACAGCTCTCCGGGTCGGTCATCAGTCTCTCGATCTCCGCGGTGGTCCCCTCGCTCACCGGCTTGCCGGCGGCAGCCTGCCGCTCGACCCAGTCCAGTGCCATCAGCCCCAGCCAGCTGGTGAGATGGTCGAGCCGCAGGCAGCCGCCGAGTTGTTCGGCGTCGAACCGCGCGGCGGTGGACATGGCCGGGGCGATCGCCTTGAGGTGCGGGGGCTTGTCCATGGCGGCGAGCCACTGGACGATCGCCTGGAACGAGGTGCCGGCCATCGCCACCCCGCCGTCGCACCACTGCTGTGCGGCGATCCACTCGATCGTGTCATAGCCGTCCGGTCCTTCCCGGTCCCACGCCAGCGGCGCCCAGTCACCGTCCGAGCGGTGGCGGCCGCGCGTGTCCTGGACGACGGCGGCGTAACCGCGGGCCACGCACTGGGCGGGGGTGAGGGTGGCGAGGTTCATCGCCGACTTGTCGTAGGGCGTGCGGAACAGCACGGCCGGGCATGGCGGCGCGTCCCGACCCGGGTCGCCGTACGGGCCGGCGGGCGAGGGAAGCCAGATGTCCGCACGCAGAACGGTGCCGTCCCGCATGGGGATGGGGACATCGTGCTCGATCAGGGTGCGAGTGGCCGCCATCAGCCTTCCTCCCGCGAGGTCGTGGTGACCGCGGTGAGGGCCGCGGACCGTGCGGAGCGTGCCCTGACATGCTGGGTCATGGCGATTGCCGCGTCGGCGTGGCGCGCGGCGGGCTCCACCCGCACAAGCGGGCCGACGCGCACCCGCGGCGGACGGTCCACCAGCCACTCGACTGTCTCCGCGATGTCCTCGGGGGTGAGTACGTCGTCGTCGGCCACGCCGAGATCGGCGGGGCGGGCGGCCAGTCGTGTGGCGACCCAACCGGGGCTGACGGTGACCACGCGAACACCGTGGTCGCGGTTCTCCTCGTGGATGAGTGCGGTCAGCCGATTGAGTGCATGCTTGCTGACGCCGTACGCGCCGCTGCCCGGCACCGTCTCCGAGCCGACGCCGGATCCGATGGCGACGATCCAGCCACCACCCCGCGCCCGCATCCCCGGCAGCACCAGCCGGGCAAGCAGGAACGGCACGGTCAGATTGACGCGGAGCTGCAGTTCCCAGTGCCGGGGCTCCGTCTCGTGCACATCGGCCAGGCGGATCGCCGCGGCACTGCACACCAGCAGCTCCACCGGGCCGAGCAGGTCCTCGGTCCGTTCGACTGCTTCCTGCGGCGCCCCGTCGGCGGCAAGATCCAGAGCGATCGGCAGGGCGTTGCCTCCGTCGGCGCGGATCCCGGCGGCAACGGACTCCAGTTCACCGGCCCTTCGGCCGACAAGCGCCACGGCGCTGCCCCGTGCGGCGAGCCTGCGGGCCACGGCCGCACCGATCCCCGAGGACGCTCCGGCGACCAGCGCGACGGCCGGGAAGTCCGCCGGGGGCTCGGGTACGGGTGCCGGGACGGCCTTCACCGGACCGCTCCTGCCCGGTCACGGCCGTATCCCACGCGCAGAGGCGCAAGGTCCCCGAGGCCGAAGCCGCCGTCCACCCGCAGTACATTGCCGGTCAGCCGTCGCGCCGCCGGACTCAGCAGATGACCGAGCACCGAGGCCACTTCGTGCGGCTGCCCCGCCCGCCCCGCCGGGATCCGGCTGACCCAGCCACGGCGGTGGCCGGGTCCGGCCGCCTCGCCCATGGGGGTGTCGATGATGCCCGGCGCGACACAGTTGGCGCGGATGCCGTGGCGGGCCGCCGATACGGCGAGGCACCGGATGAACTGGGCCATCGCCGCCTTGCTCGCACCGTAGTACTCCAGTCCGGCCACCGGTGAGAAGGAGCAGCTCACCGACGACACCCCGACGACCGAGCCGGGTGTGCCCTCGTCACGCCAGCGGGCCACCAGGTTCTCGGTCACGGCGACGAATCCGAACAGATTGACCGCGAAGGTCCGTCGCGCGGAGGCCGCGTCCCCGCCGACCGGGCTGAAGCCGAGATGGCCCGCGGCGTACAGCAGAGCGCCGACACCGTCGGCCGCCTCCCAGGCCCTGCCGCCGAGGCCGGCCACGTCCTGTTCGTCGGAGAGGTCACAGCGCAGCGTCCAAGCCTGGCGGCCCAGGCGCGTCACCTCCTCGGCCGTCTCGTCGAGCGCGGCGGTCCGCCGTGCGGCCAGCACCACGTCGGCGCCGCGTTCGGCCAGGTGCAGTGCGGCCGCCTGGCCGATCCCGCTGCTCGCTCCGGCGACCAGGACCCGCACTCCGGCCAGGTCGGCTCGGACGTAGGGCGGGGGGCCGGCGACCGGTCCGGTCGGCAGGACGCACCGGCCGGTGGTCATGGTGGCTGTGGCGGTGGTGGGCTCGGGGACGGCGGGGAGCGGCCAGTCGGGGGCGCCCTCGGGCAGCGCCGGGATCTGCCCGAGCCCGGCGCCGCCGTCCGCACGCAGGGTCTCCCCCACCAGATAGGAGCAGCCGCCGGAGAGCAGGAAGGCCACGCCCGCCGCGACCTCGGCGGCCGTGGTGAAGCGGCGCTGCACCTGGTAGCGCAGCATTCCGGCCTCGGCGAGAGCCGGTAACCGGTGGCCGAGTTCGGGGGCGTAGCCGGTCAGCAGCATGTTGGCCACCACACCGGATCCGGCGAAGGTGGCGGCCAGGTGCTGCCACCAGCCCAGATCGGCGGCCATCTGCGCCCGGCTCTCGAAGAGCTCCGCGGGATGGGTCTCGGAGCCCGTGTCGGTCACCAGCACCAGTCGGCCGCCGCCCGCCCGGGCCATCGCCCGGGCGGCGGCCAGAATACGAGCACGGTCCAGGCCGGGCGACGGCAGAGCGCCGAAGGCGCCGTCGCCGATGAGGACGGCGCAGTAGCCGGTCGCCCGCTCGCAGCCGGGGCGTCCCGGCAGTATCGTCCGCACTCCCAGGGCTTCGAGCGGCCCGGTCAGTGCCCCGCCGGCCGGCCCGGGGCCGGCGTCGAGCACCGTGAACGCGCCGGAGGCGGACCGGATCGTGGCCCTTTCGGAAGCATTGTGCCCGCCCCGGGCACCGAAGGGTGCCCTCAGCTGGTTCCACTCGGCAGCAGTCGTCGGCTGTGCCGGGCCGTCCTCGGCATGAGTCATGGCAGTTCGCCGCCTTCGTGTCCGTCGTGGCTCTCGTGTCCCTGGAGACCTTCGTGGCCTTCGTATTCGATGAGCATGCTGGTGGCGTCGCCGCCCGCCCCGCAGGAGAGCACCAGGGCGCTGTCCCCATCGGTGGGCCGGGGCTCCCCGAGGACCGGCTCCGCGGGCAGATTCCGGTAGGGCACCCGGCAGTTGGCGCTCGGCGCGATCTCGCCGTGGTGCAGCATCAGCAGGCTGCCGAGCAGCTTGATCAGTCCGCCGGTGCCCGACACATGCCCGAAGACGGCTTCCTGGTTGGTCAGCAGCAGCCCGCCGTGGTGTCCGGTCGCCTCACGCGCGCCGGTCAGCGCCCCGCAGAGGTGGTCCTCGACGAAGCGGTTGCCGTCCGCGTAGTCGTTGACGAACGCCACATCGGCCAGGGACCGGTCGGCCGAAGCCAGCACGGCGCAGATGTCCCCGACGACGTTGTCGGGAGGTCCGGTGGCCACCGTGGACGGTCCATTGCTGCGGGAGGAGTGGAAGCGCATTCGGTAGCGCAGGCCGGACCCCCGGCCGGTGGCAGTGTTCTCCAGGACGACGGCGACCGCTCCCTCGCCGGTGGCGTTGCCCGACTGGACGTCATCGTGAGGCCGTACGTCCCCCGGGTCCGCGGAGAGCGAGGAGGCCCGGTAGCCGGTGCGGCCGGTGTGGGTGGTGCTCGCGACGAACACCGGGTCGGTGGCGACATCCACCCCGACCACCACCGCGCGGTCCACGTCTCCGCAGCGGAACATCTGCTGGACGACGTGAAGGGCGCGGAGGGCCACGTTGCAGGAACCGGTGACGCTCAGCGTGGGACAGGCGAGGCCGAGTGAGGACGCCACCGCGCTGTGGACACTGGGCGGGGTACCCGTCAGCCAGTAGTCCATGCCGAGCGCCGCAATGCCCTTGACCTGGGCAATGGCGTAATAGCGGACGGTCTCGGGGAAGGCGAACTGCAAGGAAGAGACGACCAGTACGGACCGCCCCGTGGCAAGGTCGGAGGGTTGCAGGCGAGCGTCGGCCAGCGCGGAGTGCACGGCACCGATGGCGAGCTGGGCGGCTCTGGACAGGCGCAGCACGTTCTTCTCGGGGATCGGCAGTTCCCGTACGGGGTCCCAGTCGCGCACGGTCCCCGCCAGACGCAGCGGCAGTCCCGGATGATCGTATCCGGACAGGCAGTTGGCGCCCGCGCGGATGATCCGCCAGAAGCCGTCGACATCGGTGCACGCGGTTCCCTCGGGTCCCGGCAGGACGAGTCCGGCACCCGCGAGCCGCAACAAGGGCGCCTCAGGCGACATCGGCGCCTCCCAGGAGCAGCGCGCTGTTGACGCCACCGATCTGATAGTTGAAGCTCAGGGCGCGAGTGAAGACCAGCGGCCTCGGCTGCGTCCCCGGTACGGGGTCGAAGGTGCAGACGTCCGAGGGCTTCTCGCAGTTGGCGGTGGGGCACACCTGGCCGTGACGCATCATCAGCAACGAGAGTGCCGCGCCGAGGTTGCCGAGCCCCGCACCGAAGTGCCCGAAGCAGGCCTCCTGCGAACTGACCAGTACCGAGCGGGAGTCATCGCCGTACAGCGCGCGTACTGCATTGGCCTCGATCCGGGTGAACAGTGGATCGCCCTCGGCGCCTCCGTTGATATAGGGCACCTCGGCGAGTTCGGCACGCCCGTCGAGGCAGCGCCGGGCCGCCTCCGCAAGCGCTCCGCCCCCGGCGTCGATGGCGAACGCGCTTTTGAGCCCGGCGCGGGTGGTGGCCTGGGACAGCACCGCGCCGTAGGAGCGGGCGCCTCGCCGCTCGGCATGCGCGCGGCTCTCCAGGACGAGGGTGACCGAGCCGTCGCCGTAGTTCATGGACTGGCCGCGGGCGTCATACGGCCGCATAGGCCGGTCGAACCGGGAGGTCGGCGCTTCGGTGTGGTGGCGGACCGGCTCGCGAGCCACGACCTGCCGAAGCCGGTCGCCGTGCAGTAACCGCTCCGGATCGAACCGGTCGACGCCGGTGACGACGGCGAGGTCCACCTGTCCGTCCGCGATCACCGTGCGGGCCAGCCCCAGCAGCACGGCCGACGAGGCACAGCCGCAGGTGACGACGTAGCAGGCACCGGTGCTGCCCAGCAGGGCCGCCTGCACCGGGCCGACGTCGCTGAACGTTCCCGCGACGATCGCCCTGATGAACACCGACTTGGCATCCGCCGGGCTGACGCTGCGCGGGTCGGCTTCGTGCCAGGCCCGGTAGCTGTCGTAGTTGCTGTCCACGCCCGCCCGCGCGGTGAGCACGGCGGCGTGGGACAGCTCGCCGGACCTGTGGTCGAGCCCGGCGTCCGCGCAGGCCTCGGCGAGCGACACCAGACCGTACAGATGCACGTCGGCGTAGCTGCGCAGGTGGCCCTCGGGCAGCTCGGGCAGCAGTTCGGTGAGGGCCTCACGAGCACCGTGCACCATGCCGTGGTGGAAGCCGCCCTGGTCGACGTGGCTGGTTCCGGTGGAGGCCGTGCCCCACAGGTCATCCGCCGTCCGTACCGGACGGTCGGGCCCTCCTGGCAGACAGAAGCCCATACCGGTGACGAGGGTGTCCCTGGGGCCCCGTACCAGGGTGGTGGTCGCGCGGCTCACAGGGCACCTCCGTCCACGTTGACGGCCTGCCCGGTCATGCCTCCCGACAGGTCGGAGAGCAGATAAAGCACCAGGGTGGCGACCTCCTCGGGCCGTACCAGCCGGCGCAGGATCGTCGCGCCCACCGCGCGCCTCAGATAGCGTTCCCAGGTCAGATCGGGTGGGCCGTGGTACTTGGCGAGACTGGCCATGAATGCGTCCCCGTAGCGGCCGCCGTCCGTGGCCCCGGGGCTGTCCGTCAGCCCGGGGCAGACCGCGTTGACCCGGATCCCGAAGGCCCCGAGTTCGGCGGCCAGCGCCTGGGTGAGACCGTTGAGCGCGAACTTGGACGCGCAGTAGGAGGTGTTGGCGGGCAGTCCGCGCTTGCCCGCGACGGAGGACACCATGACGACACCGCCTCTGCGGCGCTCCATCATCCCGGGGACGACGGCGCGGGCCACCCGGAAGGCGCCCAGCAGATTGATGTCCAGGGGGGCCGTCCACTGTTCTTCCGTCTGGTCGCAGAGGAACGCCTGGTTACGGGCCTCACCGGCGCAGTGCACCAACTGGTCGACCGGCCCCAGCAGTTCCTCCGCCCGGCGGACGCCTTTTGCCACCGCCTCGCCGTCGGTGAGGTCGGCTGCGACTGCCACCGCCTGTCCGCCCTCGCTCCCGATCTCCTCGGCGAGCCGCTGCAGTTCCTTCTTGCTACGGGCGAGCAGCGCCACCTTGGCGCCGTGCGCAGCCAGCATCGTCGCGATGACGGTGCCGATACCGCTGCTGGCTCCCGTCACCAGGGTGATTCGTCCGTCCATGACATCCGTTGCGAAGCCGGTCTTCATGCTGATTCCACCGTTCGGTCGGTTGTGGCGAGGACACGCGCGGGCAGCCCTCCGGCGTCGATCTCCAGTACGGTCCCGGTCACCGAGGGGTTGTCGGCCACGAAGGCGACCGCCTCGGCCACGTGCTGCTCGTCGCACCAGCGGCGCAGCGGAATGTGCCGCCGTAGGTCGTCCATGTAGGCGGCGTGCCGGGCGCTGGCGGAGGTGCGCCTGCGCAGTGCGTCGCCGTCGAGCACTCCCGGGGCGACGGCCGCCACCCGGATCCCGTACTCGCCGAGTTCCGTCGCCCAGGTGCGGGTGAGTGACTCCACGCCTGCCTTGGCGGCGCAGTAGGCGGACTGCCCGTAGGCGCCGTGGCGGACCGTGGACGAGATGTTGACGATGGCGCCCCGGGTGCCGGCGGCGAGCATGGCCCTGGCTGCCGCCCGGCCCACCAGGAAGACACCCGTGAGGCAGAGCCGCACGGTCCCTTCGAAGTCCTCGACCGGGTGCGGGCTCAGCCTCGGTGTCCCGTTCTCACCCGACCGTACGCTCACCAGCCGATGCGAGTAGTTGCGACCCGCGTTGTTGACGCACAGGTCGAGGGGTGGCGCCTCGGCGGACAGATGGGCGAACAGGGCGTCGACGGACGCCTCGTCGGTGACGTCGGCGCGGAACGCGTGCAGGGTCAGGCCGTCGGCGGCGGCAGACTTCACGCAGGCGTCCAGATTGTCCTGGGAACGTGAGCAGATGACGGTGTGCCGTCCAGTGGCGGCGAGGCGGCGGGCGACGGTCGCGCCCAGGCCCTGGCTGCCGCCGGTGACCAGGGCCGTGCCGCGGAGGACTCCGGCCGGGCAGGAGCGTTGACGGTCAGGGGCGTTGATCTGTTGATCAGGCACGGAACAGCAACCCTCCGTAGAACCAGCCCGATCCCACGGTCGGGGTCAGGAAGAGGTCACCGGGCTTCATCCGGCCGTCCCGCGCCATTTCGGACAGCACGATCGGGATCGAGGCGCTGCCGGTGTTGGCGCGCTGCTCGAAGTTGGTGACGAACCGCTCGTCGGGGATGCCCAGCCGCTCCTGCACGGCACGGTGGAGCGCTTGTGTGCCGGGATGCGGTACGACCCAGTCGATGTCCGCCATTTTCAGCCCCGCACGGGCCAGCACCCGTCCCACCAGATCGGCGTGGGAGGCGACCGCGACATCCACCAGGGTCTTGCTGCTCTTGATCCAGCCCCTCGGCGGAAGGACGGTGACGGTTTCGCGGGCCGCGCCGTCGCTGATCAGCAGGGAATCCCACAACCCGTCCTCGCCCCGTGCCTCGCCCTTGACGAGCACCACGGCACCCGCCGCGTCACCGACCACGAGCTCCCCCCTGCTGCCGGGCCGTACCCGCCGGGAGAACTGCTCGGAGGAGACGACGACCGCCGTACGCCACCCGGGACGCGTCTTCAGCAGCGCCGCGGCGGTCTGCACTCCATGGACGAATCCGGTGCACGCCCCGCACACGTCGAAGGCCAACGCCTTCCCCGCGCCCAGGAGATGGGCCACCTGCGGTCCGTGCTCCGGCACGAACTGCCGGTCGGTCCAGTTGCTGAGGATCAGCAGGTCCGTGTCCGCGGCGTCCAGGCCGGCGTGCTCCAGGGCTTGGCCGGCCGCCCGGACGGCCATGAGGGGGACGGTCTCGTCCTCCTCGGCCACGTGCCGGGCGCTGACGCCGAGCGTGCCGATCACGGCTGTGTCGACCCCGTTGCCCTCGTGTGAGCCGTCATCGGTGGTCTCCACACGGGTGCGGGGATAGTAGTGGCCGTACCCCGCGAGGCGCAGACCGCTGCCGCGCCATGTCGATGTCTCGTCGTTCACTGTCTGTCCCCCGGTCGGGCCGGCGCCGTACGGCCGGTCATCGGTAGCGGAAGAGCATCGCGCCCCAGCTGAAGCCGCGGCCGATACCGATGGCGGCGAGCAGGTCGCCCGGCCGGACCCTGCCGGAACGCAGGTTCTCCGACAGGCAGCTGGGGATGCTGACACTGGAGGTGTTGCCGCGGGTCTGGATGTTGGTCAGGACCTTCTCGCGGGGAAGCCCGAGCGCCCCGCACACCTGTTTGATCATGTTCAGGTTGCCCTGGTGCGGAATGAACCAGTCGATGTCGTCCACGGTGAGGCCGTTGCGCTCCAGGATCTCCCGGCCGACCTGGGTCAGCAGTTCGGGGCCGAGCGCGCCGACCTGCCCGCCCCGCATCAGCATCTTGTCGTTCTCATCGATGTCGAAGGCGTCGAAGTACGAGCCGTCGGCGTGCAGGGCCACGTCGAGCAGCCCCCGGTGCTCGGGGTCGGCCGACCAGACCGCGGCCGCCGCACCGGCGCCGAAGAGCGCCGAGTAGCGGTAGTCGAAGTTGAGGATCGGCTTGGGGTTCTCGGCACAGACGACCAGGGCGTTGCGGAATCCGAGCGACGGCAGCAACGCACAGGCCGTCGCGCTGCTGTACATGAACCCGGCGCAGGCGACGGCGGTGACGTCGAAGCACATCGCGTGCCGCAGCCCGGCCTGGTGCTGCAACGGCAGTGAGATGTCCATGTATTTGTTGGTGGCGCTGGACGGATTGACGCGTGGCCGTGTGGTGGAGGTGGTGCCGATGAGCAGGTCGACGTCCTCGGGGGCCAGACCGGCGTCGGCCAGGGCGAGTTCCACGGCCCGGGCCGCCATCTCGACGGCGCGCTCCTTGTCCTCGGACGGCCAGTGGCGGCTGCGGATGCCGGTGTGCCGCTGGATCCAGGCGTCGTCGATGCCCAGCGCGTCGATCTGTTCGAAGTACGCGTTGGTGACCGGCTCACCGGGGAAGTAGTGGCCGATGCCGCTGAGCCGGGCCGGGGTGATCGCGGTGGGCGGCAACGGACGCCGGACAGCGGCGTCATGGGGTGCGGGGGTTGCGATGGATGCCGTACCGGTGGGGTTCATCGGTAGTGACCTTCCGGGTCCATGCTGCGGAGCAGTGTGAGTTCTTCGGGGGTGACGGGTTTCTCGTCGGCGGGTTCCGGCTCCGGCACACGCCACGAGGTGAGCCGCCGTACGGCCTCGGCGGGCGTGGCGGGCGGTGCCGCCTGCGTGCCCTCCCGGGAAGGCGCACCGTTCGTGAGCGGCGGCAGCCAGCGGGTGAGCCGGAACGGACTGCCGGCACCCGGCCTGGTGAAACGGCCGAACTGACTGACCACGTCCCGCACCCGATGGCCGGGGCTGGTGAGATGGGCGAGGGAGGTGACGTAGCGGCGGGGGGCGGCCTGGGCGACGACGAGGCAGTCCACCGCGGACGCGATGTCGTTGGCGCCGCCGGAGCCGGTGATCCACCGACCGGTGGGCAGCACCGTGGTGTTGATGTTGCCGTCCTCGTCGATCTCGGCGGCGCCGAGGACCCCCAGGCAGCGCGGGTTGGCGGCGACCGCACCGCCCAGCGTCTCGGGTATGCCGGCCAGCATCCGGGACCGGCCGGCATGGCGCTGGCTGAACAGGAAGACGTCACCGGGCACGGGGTCCATCGACTGCAGGCCGAGTTCGGCGGCGATCTCGACCCTGATCCCGCGGGCGGCCAGCAGTCTGGCGCCCAGCCAGGCAGCCATGTGCGAGGCGCCGATTCCGGCGAGGACGGTGTCGTAGCCGCGTTCCGCGACGAGGTCGGCGACGGCGCGGGCGCCGAGGACGATCAGCTGCTCCTGCTCGGTGGGCGGTGCCAGGGTGTCGGTCGGGGCGACGCCGACCGCGTGGTTTCCGGGCGGCGTTGTGACGCTGCCGGGCGCCGTGGCGTTTCCTGACGCCGTGGCGGTGCCGCGCGTCGCGGCGGGACCCGTACGGCCGCAGGTGTCGTCGGTCAGCCGCAGGGTGTCGCGGCGCTCCTTGCCGAGCCGGTCCAGATAGGCGTCATGGCCGCTCAGACCGCCGACCCAGGTCTCGTACCACTCCTGTGCCGTGTCCGCCGTCTTGCAGGCCCGGACGATGTCGGTGAGGAACGAGTAGTCGTCGAGATAGCCGGGGATCCCGGCGAGTCCGCTCGTGCGCAGCGACTGCGGATGGGCGCCCAGCGGCGCCTCGCACAGCCCCCGCACGCGCGCGGCGGGGATCACCACTCTGTCCGGCATTCCGGCGACGACCTCGTCGTCGACGATCGCCTCCACCGAGGCGAGCACGCCGTCGCGAGCGGCGTACGCGGACCAGGCGCCCTCACCCAGCGGAGGGCAGGCGACGACATTGCCGTGCCGGTCGGCGCACACCCCGTGGAAGAGGGTGAAGTCAGGGCGCAGGGGGCTCATCAGCGTCACCTGGCGTCCGGGGTCCTCGGGGTGCGGGACGGTGTGGAGCACCCCGTCCTTGCCGTCGCGCAGATCGGTCTCGGCAAGCATCGAGCCCGTGGTGGCGTAGGGCTGTCCGAGTGCCGCGGCCATCAGCCGCTGGGTGTAGCTGAGTAGCGACCAGAGCTCGACCTCGAAGGGCTGTCCGGAAGCGACGTCACGGTAGAGCCGATTGGGCCGGGGTGCCGGATAGGTGTCGCCGAGGAAGCCGGTGATGACCTTCCGCACGGCCCCCGACAGGGCGAGCGCATGGGCGTTGGAGTGGACGGCGGTGGTGCTCAGAGTGAGGCTCCGCGTGCCGGCGAAGACGCGGGCCACGGCATTGATCAGGGCATTGGGCCGGGACATGGTGGCAGCGGCGTGGACGTGTGTGCCGGGCACGACGAACGCACGGATCAGCTCGTCGGGACCGGAGGCGATGAAAGGGCCGGTGCCCGGCCGGGGCAGGGTCCGTTCGGCGAGGAGCGTCATGCCCGCTCCAGGGCCATGACGGACGTCTGGCTGCCGAAGGCGAACGACAGGGAGACGGCCAGGTCGAGTTCGGTGTCCCTGGGCCCGTCCGACACATGGTCGTAGGCGCACTCGGGGTCGGGGGTGGCGTGGTTGGCGGTCTTGGCGAGCCGCTGGTGATACAGCATCAGCGCGGTTGCGGCGACATTGATGATTCCGGCAACGCCGAAGGTGTGGCCGTAGATCGGTTTGTTGGAGCCGTGCGGCGGCAGGTCGGAGTCGTCGTGGCGGGGCAGGAGCTTCCTGAGAGCACGGCTTTCGGCGATGTCGTTGTTACGGGTGGCGGTGCCGTGCCCGCAGACGTAGCCGATCTCCTCCGGTTTGCGTCCCGCGTCGTTCAGGACACCGGTGACGACGGACGCGGTGACGTCGCCGCCCATGTCCATGGTGGTGCCGTGGGCCGCCTCGTTGAGCGCACGGTGGCCGAGGATCCGTGCGTAGACGCGCGCTCCGCGGGCCCGTGCCGAGGATTCCCGCTCCAGGCACAGCGTCATGGCGCCCTCGCCGAGCGCGAAGCCGCGGCGGGTGCGGTCGTAGGGGCGTACGGCCGTGGCGGGGTCGTCGCGCTCGGGGGAGAGCACACCGTTTCCGAGCGCGAGGTAGCAGCGTGCCACCTCGGCGAGGATGGGGAACTCGTGGCCCCCGACGAGTACTACGTCCGCGCCGGCGTCGCGCAGTTCGCGAAGGGCGAGGCCGATGGCGTGATGGCCGCCGACGCAGGCGCTGCTGATGGTGGTGACCAGGCCGCGGGCCCCCAGATGGATGGCTGACATCGTTGCCGGGCAACCGGCAAGCCCGCGGAACATGGCGCCGCTGTCGCCGTACGGATCGGTGGGCGCCGTACCGGTCATCGCGGACTGCCACCAGGCGAGAGGGCCGCGCGAGGAGGACTGGATGATGCTCAGCCGGTCGGCGGGCACCTGGCCCGGGGTGAGGCCCGCGTCCTTGTAGGCGTCGGCGACGGCCGACATGGTGGCCAGGATCTCCCTGCTGTACTTGGCCGCATGGGCGTCAGGAAGGTTCGGCAGATACGGCCGGTGGTCGAACGAGCGGAGCTGGGCGGCGACGTGGACGGGCATACCTTCGACGCCCGGGTCGAACCGGTCGAGGCGGTCGACCTGTGAGACGCCGTGGGAGACGTGATCCCAGAAGGTTGAGGCATCGGGGGCGTTCGGCAGGACGCACCCGATCCCGGTCAGGACAATCGGATCCGGATGACCTGCAGAGAACTTTCGGTGACTGACCATGCACTGACAGTAATCACAGCTACTGGGCCCACGGGATTGCCGCCAGGTACTCAATGCCCTTGGTGAACGATGACCGCAGGTACTCAACCTCCGGGCGGCTGCCGTTGCCGTGGGCCGTCGTAGCGCGTCCGCCGAGGCGGCGGCCCCGAGGTCGGGTCGCAGCGCGCACACAAGTGGGACGGCCGTCCCGGTGGATTCCCGGGACGGCCGTCCATGGCGGCGCGACCCCATAGCGGCCCAGCGCCGGCCTCGCGGTTGCCCGCGGGGGCGGCACAAGGGCAAAGCCGCGCGCCGTTCCTTGCGTTCAGTTCTTTCGGGACGCCGCCTCCCACCAGAAGCCGCTTTCGAGGCCGAGCGCCGCCGGCCGGTCCAGATGGCCGGAGTCCCGCAGCAGTCGCACTGCGGCTGTCAGCAACTCCGGTTCGATCCGGGCCAGTCGGCCGGCGATGCCCAGCGCCGTGGCAAGTGCCGAGCCGTCTTCCGTGACCCGGTCGACGGCACCGGATCCCGCCAGTTCGCGTGCGCTGATGAACTCACCGGTCAGCAGCATTCTGGCGGCAACTCCGCGGCCGGCCCTGCGGATCAGTGAGTGAGCCGCTCCGCCGCCGGGGACGGCACCGATCCCCAGCTCCGGCAGGCCGAACAGTGCGCCGCCGCCGGCCACCACCAGGTCGCAGGCAAGGGCCAGTTCGAGTCCGCCGCCCAGCGCATACCCCTCGACGGCGGCGAACACGGGGAAGGGGGCTTGATGGAGCACGGAGAACACGGCGGTGAAGTGCGCCCGGCGCTCGGCGCGCAGGGACAGGTCTCCCCAGGCGGGCTCCTTGGTGTCCGCGCCGCTGCAGAACGAGCGACCCGCGCCCGTCACAAGAAGGCAGCGTGGACGGTCCTCCGCACCGGCCTGCGTCAGCTCGGTCAGCTGCCGGGCCAGCCGGCTCAACAAAGCCCCCGACATGGCGTTGTGACGATCGGGCCGGTTCAGGGTGAGGACGGCCACCGCACCGCCTCCGGTGAGGATCACTGGTTGTTCTTCGGTCGTCATATCGCCTCACTCTCGGATGCCACCCAGGTACCGCCGCGGCATACCCGGGCGTACGGTGCGGGAAGCGGGTCCGTACGCCTGGAACAGCTCCTTGCGCCCGGACACCCCGACCTTGCGGAAGACCCGGCTCGCGTAGTTCTTGACGGTCTGGCGGGTGAGGAACAACTCCTGGGCGATCTCCTCGTTGGAGCGACGCATCAGCAGCAACTGCAGGACCTGCTCCTCACGGTTGCTCAGCTTCGCCGGCCGCCGCTCGCTCCGCGACCGCTCCTCGCGGGCCTTCGGCTCCTGGCTGTCCTCGCGGTCGTCCCCCAGATGCCAGAAGGCCCGCCCACTGGACACGTCATGCAGACCTTTCACGATGTTCTCCGGCGGACACGAGTCATGGACGAATGCCGCTGCACCGGCTCTGATCGAATCCGCAACGGACTGCGGGGTGTTGTCCCGGCTGTACATCACCACGCGCGTGTTCCATGCGGAAAGACTGCTCCTCAGGAACTCCTGGCAGGTGTACCACTGCTCGTATTCGACGAGGAGGATGTCGGGCCTTGCGCTCCTTATCAACGGAACCGCGTCGCCGAGACGCAGGCCGCTGCCCATCACCGTGAATCCTGGATTGTCCCGAAAAAGGTCGAGCAGCGCCTTACGAATCAGCGGGGAAGAATGAAGTATGAAAAGGCTGCACCTTGCTTCTCCAGTCACGTGAGAACCCCTGTACTCAACCGTGTGGTGCACTGCCGTGACAGGGCGCGGCTCCCCCCGGGCACGTTCAGTTCTTTCTGAATTCATTCAAAATCGCACCCATGACACCGCCTCGTCCGGTGACGGGCTGGACGCGCTTCAGGCTGGAGCGGAGGCAGGCGGTCGCCCCGGGCGATACACCCGGGTGCCCATGGGGACCGAGTGTCCACGTGGGCAGGCGATGAAAGCCTTGCGAAGACCCGGCCTCGGAGTGTCCGCGGTTATCGACAGGTGGATGAACTCCAAGAGCTCGTCACTCTCCGCAATGCCGACGCCTGTGCATTGACATGCCTTTCGAGCGAAGACATTGCATGACCCTCTCCCCATTACACCGCTCCCTGCCGCCAGCATAGCAGCGCGTTTCGATGGTCGGGCACATCCATTTCAGCCATTCACGACCGGATCACGCTCGACAACCGTTTCCGCATACGAGTTCCTATAAAGATGAATATATTATTGACAGTCGAAACGGGAGTCCCCGAGGTCGAACACGGGGAGCAGATCCAGCACGCGCAGTGACGAGGGAGGCGCCGAAGCGGCCTCCCTTCCGGCCGGCGGTCTACGCGCGCGGCCCCCACGACCAACTGGCTTTTCTCGAGCCCGACGCAGCCCTGTATCGCTGCTGACGGCTCACCTGCCTCACCACGCAGGGCAACGGCCGCACTCCCGACGCCCGGCCGGAGGTGTGCGCCGGAGCACCGTCCGACCTGCAGGCAGCTCGTTTGCACAGCGATTAACACGCGGAAAGAGTTTTCGATCGCACGCCCTTCTCGCGCTCCTATGCCCCGCTTCTGTCGGCATTTTGCCAGGTCCTAAGTTAGGAAGGCTCTTTGAACTGCTCTTACCAGAGCCACATCCGACCGGCTTTTCTCATCCTTTCCACGTCGCACGAGGTGATACTCCCATGTCCTCCATCAGTCTCGTGTTACTCAAAGGCGGTCCGAGCGGTGCTCCACAGGTGGTGCAGGCGCCGTGCGGCGGAACAGGAGTTCCGGTGAAGATCGCTTATTGGGGCGGATACGAGCACTACGAATTCACCGGCGAGTTCATCGATATCGGTGAGGGCCCGATGCCGGTGTACCGCTGGACGCGCCATCAGCCCGGAGCGGAATAGCCCGGGCGTCGACTCCGCGGCGACGGCAATGAGTGGACTCACAGAAAAAAACCGGTGCCGCGCCCTGCTTTCCGGTCGTGGCGCCAGCGCACCATCAACCGCCCTTGGAGGTCAAGATGAGCAACTCCCTTTGCTCGCCACCAGAACGCGAGACATCCACAGGACCGGTCCGCGGCGGAGCGAGCGCGCGGGACGTCATGGTCACCGGCATGGGGTTCTGCCTGCCGGGCAGCAGCCAGCCGGTCTTCACCGCGGACGACGTCTGGGATGTCGCGTCCCGTGGGGCGTCATGCCTCGCGCACGGTGAGGTGTACTACGGCGCCGTCGACCTGTCACAGGCCATGTTCGATGCACGGCTGCCTGACATCCCGCCGGCGTTCTCCCGGCACTACACCAACGCCCACAGGTTCGGGCTGGTCTCCCTGGTGGAGGCCTGCGCCGATGCCGGGCTGGACTTCCGCGCGGGTGACCTGACGGGGGCGGCCGTTCTGGCCGGGCGTGGCGGGGTGGACACCAATGTCGGTCCTTACATGGCGGTGCTCGAGGCCGATCCGCTGACGACCAGCCCGCAGGAGGCGATGGAACTGTTCGTGCGGGGCCAGCAGGGCCTCACACCGTCCGACGTCTCCCTGGTGCAAGGCGCGCTCATAAGGTCGACCGGCCCGTCCTTCACCGTGTCCTGCGGCTGCGCCTCGTCCGCGGTGCAGGTGGGCAACGCTCAGCGGATGATCGCGGCGGGTGTGGTCGACCTGGCTGTCGTGTCGGGCGTGGACCTCTTCGGCGTGGACGTGATCCTGAATGTCCAGCGGCTGCTGCGCTCCGCCCAGGGTGCGTACGAGGCCGTCCGGGTCGACGGCATGCCGGAACTCCTGCCGTCCTTCGACCGCCTGATGCGCCCGTACGACCGCCGTGCGGACTGTGTGAACCACGGGGAGGGCGCGGCAACCCTCATCCTGGAGTCCCGCAAGCACGCAGACGACCGAGGCGCAGGCGTTCATGGTCAGGTGCTGGCTCATGCCATGACCCGCGACGGCCTGGTGAATCCCCTGGCGAGCGACGACAGCGGAGCCGCGCTGGTGGATGCCGTCCGCCAGTGTCTGGGAGACCGGTGGGACATATCGCAGGTGCCCTACATCCACGGCGGCAGCGACGGTGACGTGGTGGTCACCGCCTTCGAGGCGAACGCGGCCAAACAGCTCTACGGCCCGAACAGCGACCTGGTGATGACCTCGCAGGAGGCCTGCTTCGGTCACAACGGCGCGCCGGCGGGCTGTGTCGGGGTGGCGCTGAGTCTGCTGATGATGGAGCGGGGCCAGGTGTGTCCCACGGCGAACTGCGAAGAGCCCGCCGACGGGCTGCCGTTCGATCCCGTTCCCGGCACGAGCAGCAGGCCTCTCGACTTCGACTACGCGCTGACCTGCAACTACCAGATCGGCGGCGTGAAGAGCGTGATTCTCCTCGGCAGCCCGGACGCCGTCTGACGGCGGCGCGGCACAGCAATCCGACGACGACAGGAGAGGGAGGAGCTCGTGGGAATGAACGAGCAGGGTTCAGCAGCCGATGGGGGCGGACTCATCGCGGTCGTCGGCATGGGTTGCCGGCTGCCCGGGGACGTCGACTCCCCCGCTGCCTTGTGGCGGCTGCTGGCCGCCGGCCGCGACGCGGTCGGAGAGCCACCGGCCACGCGCACGGACATCGGGCGGGTGCGTGATGCCGCACTGCCCCGGCAGGGCGGTTGGCTGAGGGACGTCTCGGGTTTCGACGCGGCGTTCTTCGGTGTCTCCGGACGGGAGGCGGACGTACTCGACCCCCAGCACCGGCTGTTGCTGGAGGTGTCCTGGGAAGCACTCGAGCATGCGGGACTGCCACCCGACCGACTCGTGGGAACGTCCACCGGGGTGTTCACGGGGCTGAGTTACACCGACTACATGGACAGCCTCGCCGGGCACCCCAAGGAGCTGGAGGGGGCGGTCCTGACGAATGGTCACTGCGTCGCGCCGGGCCGCATCTCCTACCTGCTCGGGCTGCAGGGGCCGTCGGTGGCACTGGACACCGCGTGCTCGTCCTCATTGGTCGCCCTGCACCTCGCGGGCCAGGCCCTGCAGAACGGGGAGTGCGATCTCGCGCTGGCGGGGGGTGTCACCCTGATGCTTGCCTCCAGGACGACGCGGTCGTTCGTACGGATGGGCATGCTCTCTCCGACGGGCCGCTGCCGCGCGTTCGATGCCTCGGCAGACGGCTTCGTACGGAGTGAGGGCTGCGCGGTTGTCGTCCTGAAGCGTCTGCAGGACGCCGTGCGGGAGGGTGACCGGGTGCTGGCCGTGGTCCGGGGCTCGGCCGTGAACCAGGACGGCCGGTCGGACGGCCTTGCCGCGCCGTCGGCGGCGGCCCAGGAGGCACTGTTCCGCCAGGCGCTGGCCCGTGCCGGGGTCGACCCCGGCGAGGTGGGCATGATCGAGGCGCACGGCACGGGCACCCCCGTCGGCGATCCGGTGGAGTTCACGAGTCTGGCCCGCGTCTACGGCAAGGGGCGGGACCGCTGTGCGCTGGGTTCGGTGAAGTCCAATCTGGGGCACCTGGAACCCGCGGCGGGCGTTACCGGTCTGGTGAAGGCGGTGTTGTGCCTTGGGCAGGGTGTCGTCCCGCCGAGCCTGCACTTCACCTGCTGGAACCCGGCCATCGCCTCCGAGAACACTCGCTTCTTCGTGCCCGACCGACTGACGGACTGGCCCACGAGGACGCCGTCCCGGCTCGCTTCCGTCTCCTCGTTCGGGTTCTCCGGCACGAACGCCCACGTGGTGCTGGAACAGGCGCCGGCCACAGCCGTGCGCCGCTCACCCGGCACGCGTCCTGGCCGGGCGCGCGCCGTGGGCGTGGAATCGCATGTCCTGCTGGTGCCTGCCGGTTCGGCAGACGTGTTGCCCACGGCGGCGCGGCGGCTGGCGGACTGGCTGGAGGGCGAGGGCACGAACGTGCCACTCGGCGATGTCGCCCACACCCTCGCGCTGCGCCGCCCGGCCGGATGCGGACGGCTCGGCGTGGTGGCGTCCTCGCGCCCGGCGTTCGTCAGCGCCCTGCGGTCGTACGCCGCCGGGCAGGCCGTACCGGGCGTGGTGTCGGGGGCAGTGGCGGCCGGTGTGTGCCGGCGGCCGGTGTGGGTGTTTTCCGGACAGGGCTCCCAATGGCCGGGCATGGCCCGCGACTTCCTCGTGCACGAACCGGCGTTCGCCGCCGCCCTGGCCGAAGCCGACCCGCTGATCGCCGCCGAGGCCGGCTTCTCCGTACTGGACGTCGTACGGGAGGGCCGGGAGGTGACCGGGTGCGGACGTGTGCAGCCGGTGCTGTTCGCCGTGCAGACCGCCCTGGCCGCCACATGGCGGGCCTACGGTGTGGAGCCCGCCGGGGTCGTGGGCCACTCGATGGGCGAGGTCGCCGCCGCCGTCGTCGCGGGGGCGTTGTCCCTGCAGGACGGCGTCCGGGTGATCTGCCGGCGCTCCGCCCTGCTGACCCGCATCGCGGGCGCCGGTGCCATGGCGACCGTCGCGCTGGGCCGTGCCGAGGTGCAGGCGGAACTGGCATCCGCCGACGCCTCCGCATCGGTCTCCGTCGCGGTCCTGGCCGCACCCGGGTCCACTGTCGTGGCCGGCGACACGGCCACGGTGGAACGCCTGGTCGAGCATTGGGACGCCCGGGACGTTGCCGCCCGCCTCATAGCGGTGGACGTCGCCTCGCACTCCCCCCAGGTGGAGCCGCTGCTACCCGAACTGGCGGCAGCACTTGCCGACCTGACACCCCGCCCGCCCGCCGTACCGTTCTATTCCACGGTGCTGGACGACCCTCGTGCGGCCCCTGCCTTCGACGCAGAGTACTGGTGCCACAACCTGCGCCGCCCCGTGCAATTCGCTGACGCGGTCCGTACGGCCGCCCAGGACCGGCACACGGCGTATGTGGAGGTGTCCCCGCATCCCGTCGTCACGCAGGCCATCGCGGGCAGCCTGAGAGGACTTGTCGACGCCCCCGTCGTGGTGCCCACTCTTCGACGGGAGGAGAACGGGCGGGCCACCTTCCGCACCCAGCTCGCCGCCCTGCACTGCGCCGGTGTACCCGTCAACTGGGCCGTCCTCCACGGAGGCGGCTCCCTGGCCGATGTGCCCACCATCGCCTTCGACCGCAAACAGCACTGGGTGGATCCGGGCGACCGGCCCGATGACGGCAGGTCCACGGCGGCACCCGGCCTCTCGGCGGACTCCGCGCCGGGCGGCACACAGAGTTCCCTCCCCGGAGTTCACGGGAGAATACCGGGCCGTCCCGTCCGGCACACCTGGTGGGGAGAGGCGGGGACACGCGCCCACCCGTGGCTGGCCGACCATCAGGTGAACAACGCGGTGGTGCTGCCCGGAGCCGCCTACTGCGCCCTTGCCCTGACCGCCGCCTGCCAGGCCTTCGACGCACCGCCGCGCCATGTGGAGGTCAGCGACATCGCCTTCCATGAGCTGCTTGCACTGGCGGACCGCTCCGAGATCACCATGACGGCGGACCTGTCCGCCCGGGGCCGCGCCACCTGCGAGATCTTCGCGCGTGCCGACGGCGACGAGGACGGTCCGGATGACAACGACGAGGCGCAGTGGGTGCTGCACGCCAGTGCAACCCTGAGTTCGGGCAGGTCACCACGCGAACCCGCGCCCGTCCCCGTGCACGCCCTGATTCCGGAACACCCGGTGGTCCTGTCTGCGGCCACCGTGTACCAGCGCCTGCGCTCGCGCGGCCTGTACCACGGATCGGCGTTCGCGGGGATCGGCGAACTGCGTCTGTCACCCACGGGCGACAGCGTCTGGGCACGCGTCGCCGTCCCGGCCGCGGCCGGTCCGACACCGGGCTCCCTGTGCGTCCATCCCGTGCTCGTCGACCTGTGCGCACAGCTTGCAGTGGCATCGCTGCTACGCGACGAGGCTGCGGGCGGCCTGGTCCTCCCGGTCGGCGCGGGATCGCTGAGAATCCACGGTGATCTCGGCGCGATCGTGCAGGGGCACGCGAAGATCACGCAGAAACAGCCTGGTGGGATCGTCGCGGACGTACGCCTGCTGACCGGTGACGGCCGTACCGTGATGGCCCTGAACGGGCTGCGCTTCCGGCACCACGAAGTCAACGAGGACACCGCCGTCGACCGGTGGTTCTACGCCGTCGACTGGCAGCCCGCGCCCACCGCCGAAGCGTTGCCCGCCACGACGGCGGGGTCCGCGGCGGCCGGTGCCTGGCTGGTGGTCGGCGATCGCGGGACCCGGGCGGAGGCACTCGCCGACGCACTTCGCGCGTCCGGTGCCCGCGCCCGGGTCGCCGCCCTGCCGGAGAGCGAGCACCGCGTCCCCGCACTGCGCTCCATGATGGCCGAGCGGGAACTGACCGATCCGCCGGGCGCCGTGGTGTTCCTGTGCGCGCCGGGCGACGGACCGGAGGTGTCCGGCGTCGTACGGGCGGCTTCCGGGCAGGCACCGGGCTCCGAGGCACCGGTTGTCGATCCCACGGTGGACGCCCTGCAGCGCACCCAGCGGCTCCTGGGCGTCGTCCAGGCGGTCGCGAACTGCTCCCCTTCACCGAGGCTGTACGTCGTCACGCAGGGCGCCCGCGCCGTAGAAGCGGGTGAGATGCCCGATCCCGCCCAGAGCCCGGTCCGCGGCCTGGTACGTGTACTGGCGCACGAGCACCCGGAACTGGATCCGACCCTTCTCGACATGGGACGGTCCGACGACGACCTGCGGCAGACCGCCGGCCTCCTGCTGGGCGGCGTACCCGGAGACGAGACGGCGGTACGGGGTGCGGAGCGCCGCGTGGCCCGGCTCGTCCCCGCCCCCCTGACGGACACCGAACGCCTGACCGCGACCGCCCGCAGGGTGCGCTACGGGGTGGACCGCTTCCGGTTGCGCGCAAGCCGCCCCGGAGATCTGCTCTCCCTGCACCTCGCGGTGGGCCGGGAGCGCCCGCCGGGCCCGGGAGAAGTGGAGCTCCAGGTCGCCGCGGCGGGAGTGAACTTCCGCGACGTCCTTACCGTCATGGGACTCCTGCCTGCCGCGGAGCCAAGTGCGGGCGGCGGCGACCGTATCGGTTTCGAGTGCACGGGGACGGTGACCGCTGTCGGCCCGGGCGTCGGGCACGTTCGCGCCGGGGACACCGTCCTGGCCGTGGATCTCGCCGGTGGCGCCTTCGGTTCGTTCACCACGGTCCGCGCCGACGCCGTGGTCCCCTTGCCACCCGGCGTCGACGCCGTGGCCGCGGCCGGCATCCCGACGGCGTATCTCACCGCCTGGTACGCCCTGCGGCATGTGGCGCACCTCGCCGAGGGCGAACGCGTACTCATCCACTCCGCCACCGGAGGTACGGGCCTGGCGGCTGTCGCCGTCGCCCGGTATCTGGGGGCCGAAGTACTCGCCACGGCCGGGAACGACGAGAAACGCGGGTATCTGCGCGGCATGGGCGTACGCCACGTCATGGACTCCCGGTCACTGGACTTCACCGAACAGGCCCGTGAGGCGACGGGAGGCAAGGGCGTCGACGTCGTGCTCAACTCACTGTCGGGGCCGGCGATCCGGGCGGGCCTGGAGACACTGCGCCCCTTCGGCCGGTTCGTCGAACTGGGTGTCCGTGACATCCTCGCCGACACCACTCTCGGGCTGGCACCGTTCCGGCACAACGTCACCTTCAGCAGTGTCGATCTCATCGAGCTCCAGCAGAACCGTCCGAAGGTGTTCCACGACCTCTTGGACGAGGTCATGGACCTGTTCGCCGCGGGCGCCCTCCAGGCGCTGCCGCACCAGGAGTTCCCGTTGGCCCGGGCCACGGACGCGTTCCGTCTCATGGCGGGCGCCGGCCACATCGGCAAGCTCGTCCTGACCGTGCCCGAACACGGGGAGACGACTGCCATGCACGCCGAGCCGCCCTCGCCGGTCCGCTGCGACGGCGCGTACATCGTCACCGGGGGACTGCGCGGAGTCGGCCTGGCCACGGCGGCACGCCTGGCCGAACTGGGCGGCGGGCACATCGTCCTCAACGGCCGTACGCCGCCCGGCGATGCCGCCGAAGCCGAGCTGGCCCGGCTGCGTGCCGGCGGTGCCCGCATCTCCGTCGAACTGGGTGACGTCTCGCGGCCCGGGGTGGCCGAACGGCTCGTGTCCGCCGCCACAGCAGACGGGTTGAAGCTGCGGGGAGTGGTGCACTCGGCGATGGTGCTCGACGACGCCGTGGTCACCAACATCACCGACGAACAGCTGGAACGCGTCTGGCGGCCCAAAGTCACAGCGGCCTGGCGACTCCACGAGGCCCTCGCGGGGCACACGGCCGACTGGTTCGTGCTGTACTCGTCCATGGCTTCGCTGCTGGGCAACCCTGGCCAGGGCGCATACGCCGCCGCCAACGCCTGGCTGGATGGCTTCGCGGCCTGGCGGAGCGCCCAAGGGCTGCCCACCCTGGCCGTCAACTGGGGGCCGTGGGGACAGACCGGCGTCGCAACCGGCTTCGCCGACCGGGGCTACGAGACCATCGGCACCAAAGCCGGCCTGCGCGCCCTCGAGGCACTGCTCGCCCATCGGCGGGTGACGGCCGGTGTCCTGCCCGGCCCACCCGAATCCTGGATCCTGCCCAAGGTCCGCAGCTCCCCCTTCTTCGCGGACCTCGTGGACGGTCAGGGGGCTCACGACACCGCACCAGCAACCGGCAAGCCAGTCACGGGAACCGACATCCGTGCCCACCTGACAGGGCTCGACTCCGCTCTCGCCCGGCGAACGGCTCTGGAGGCCTATCTCGCCGACGAGATGGGCATCGTCCTCCAGTCCGGCAGCGCACGGCTGGATCCGCAGACACCGCTGCGCAGTCTCGGCTTCGACTCACTGCTGTCCATGGAACTGCGCACCCGGCTGCAGGCGGGCCTCGGCATCAAACTCGCCAACGACTTCGTGTGGAAACACCCCACCATCGCGGCGCTCGCCACCGGCCTGGCCCACAAGATGGGGGTGGACCTGACTTGAACAACTGCCGCGGGTCGGGAGTCACCACGACCGCAACTGGTGAACGCCTGACCCCGGCACGAAAACCCCGCTCCCGCCACCGGGACAGGCCGCGCCCTCACCGGCCTGTCCCGGCCCGCCTTCGGGTGGGTTTCAGCGCGGCTGGGACCGGATGCGGCGGGCACACCGCGGCCGTGTCCAACGTGGAATTCGCCGACCGCGGCCGGGCGCCCCGATCCCGTGAAACACCTGACTGCTTGCGGCTTCGCCAGGCCTGGCCCCCACATGCCCGAAGTACCGGACACGATCACCCGCCCACCGGATGACCTGCCGATGGGCCCTCGTCCGGACCGCCCACCGACGCCGCGACCCGCGCAGCCGTCTCCCGCAGCCAGATGTGCGCCGCGTCGTGGGTGTGGACCGGGTGCCACCACATGGCCTCCCGCAGCGGAACAGCCTCGTGGGGCGGTTTCATCAGCCGCACGGGGGCGACGCCGCTCAGACGCCGGGCCAGGAGCTCCTGGACGAGCGCGATACGGCGGGTGCCGGCGACCAGGAAGGGCAGCACCTGGAAACTGTCGACGGAGACCTCAACCCTCGGTTCGATGCCGAGCATGCCGAGCTGCCGGACCGGCGGAGAGTCATAGGTGCGCTGGTACGTCACCCATGGCAGCCGCGCCAGATCCACCCGGGTGAGGTGGTCGCCCACCTCGGGGTTGTCCTCCGAGACGAGGAAGACCCACTGGTCCTGATACAGCTCGGTGGCGGGGAATCCGCTGATGATGCCGTGCGGCATGAGCAGGCCGTCGGTCGTACTCAGGAGCGTGCCGGTCTGCTCGACGATTCCGGGCGGGGTCTGGGTGAAGCGCAGCCGGACGCCCGGCGCCTCCTCGTGCAGGGTGCGGGCGAGTTCGGCTCCGAAGACGGCGACCGCGTAGTCGGAGGCGACGAGGGTGAACTCCCGGGACTCCTTCGCGGGGTCGAAGTCGGCCTGGCTGGTGAAGAGGCGTTCCAGTAGGTCGCAGGCGGTCGAGGTGCGGTCGAGGAGGACCTGTCCCAGGGCGGTCAGCTCGTAGTGGCCGCCGGCGCGGGAGAGCAGGTCGTCGTCGAAGTGGCGGCGGAGTCTGGCCAGCGCGGCGCTCATCGCGGGCTGGCTCAGGCCGATGCGCCGACCGGCGCGGGTGACGTTGCGCTCCTCCAGCAGGGCGCGCAGGGCGACCACGAGGTTGAGGTCGAGGCTGGCCAGGTTCATGGCGCGCTCCCGGGACGCAGAGCCGAGTTCATCAACAGGACGAATGATCCCTGTTCACGGAAGGTTACGGCGTCGGACCGCCGCCGAGAGGGGGCGCGCCCTCTCTCAACCGCAGCAGCCGTGCCGCTTCGAGCATGACTCGATCCGTGATCAGGGCCTTCGTCGGGCGACCGGTGCTGTGGGACAGCGCGCGGACCGGCACCGCCGTCGGCACACCCATCCCGTCCGCGTAGTGACCCACGTCGTGGTGGTGCCCGAAGTCCCGCTCCAGCAGGGCCGCGAAGCGACGGCGCAGCTGTGTGTCGCCGTCATCGCTCAGCGACCCGTCGGCGCGGGCATGGTCGTAGTGGCGTTCGGCCCTCAGGAGCAGGGTCAGTAGCAGATGCCGCTGCACCTCCACGCTCTGCGCGTCCGGCGGGCGCGCGCCTCGGCCGCCGGCGTCTCGACCAGCCGGTCCGCCCGCGCCGCCTCCTCGATCGGCAACCAGCCGGTCCACCCGCGCCGCCTCCTCGACCGGCACACGCACCGACTGCGCGCCGTAGCGCCCGACGAGCCCCACCGGTGTGTTCGGCCGCACGTCCCGGACTCGTCCGTTGCGGTCGGGCCGCGGCCTCCGGCGCCCGTCGCCCCGGTTCCAGGCCGCCGGTCGTGGCCGTCACCGCCGTCAGTCGTCGTCCCAACCGTCGTCGTCACCCGGTCCCCCATCGTCTCCGACGCCGTACTCAATGCCGTGGTCCCCCACGGCTTCGGTCTCAGCCACATTGATGTGTTCCGGGTCGTCGACGTGTTCCGGGTCGTCGACGTGCTCAGGGTCGTCGACGTGGTCCAGGTCGCCTCCATCGAACTCGTGCAGCTCGTGATGGTCGCCCGCGTCGATGGAGTGCCCGGGGTCATGGTGCGAACCGTGGTCCTGATCCGGGTCCGGCTCGCCCCCGACAGCGCCATCGCCGTCGTGGTCGCCGAGTCCCGCCGACAGGCCCCCGGCAGGCGAGCCGCCGTTGTACCGTCCGCCACCACGGCTGCCTTGGGAATCCTCGGGAGCGGCCGCGGTGCGCTGCCGCGAGCCCCCCACCGTCATCGCCACGTCGTAGGCCGGCGCGACTCGGCCGACGAGTGCCTCGATCGCCTGTTGACGACGTCGCCACCTGCCCAGCGACCTGACAGCGATGCTCAACCGCTCGGCCTCCGGCCAGTGGCCGTCCTGGGCGAAGCAGGCGGCAGCGGCCCGCCAGGTCTTCCGGCACGCGCGCAGACGCCGGGACGTCAGCTGAGCCAGCCCAAGGTTCTCCAGGGCCTGCGCCTCGCCGTATCGGTCGTCGATCTCGCGGAACAGTTCCCTGGCGCGTTCGTAGCGGCCGGCTGCCTCCTCCGGCATGCCCGCACGTCGGAACGCATTGCCGAGGTTGACGAGGGACTGGGCTGCGCCACGGGTGTCACCGGTCCGCTCGCGCACCTCCAGTGCCTCTTTGTGGCAGGCGGATGCCTTGCTGTAGGAGCCGCTGCTGAAGTGGAGGTTGCCGAGGTTGTTAAGGACGTTCGCCAGTGTCGTGGGATCGTCCGCCTCACGGTAGATGGCCGCGGCCTTCTCGTACCGTCGCACCGCCTCACGCAACGTGTCCCCGGAGCCCTGGACGTCCTGCAGGACTCGCAGGACCCGGCCGAGCACGACCCGAGCCCCCTCGCTGTCGTCCGCCGCTCGAAAGGCCGCGCGCGACCGGCGGTAGTGGTCGAGGGCTTCATCGAACCTGCGTCGCTGGGCGTAGGCACGGCCGAGGTTGCCGAGGAGTTCGCCTTGGCGCGCCCGGTCGCCGGCCTTACGGGCCGCCTCGGCGGCGAGTTCGTGCGTACTCGTCCAGTCGTCCCAGTGTTTGCGCAGGTCGAAGTAGTAGGTCAGATGGAGGGCAAGCGCCGCGGCCTCCGCGGGGAAGCCGGAGGCCGCGGCCAGCCGGATGGCGCCGACGAGCGCTGGACGTTCTGCGTCCAGCCAGCGGCGAGCTGCAGCCCGATCGTCGAACCGGCGGCCGCCTTCGGGGCCGGACCTGTGTCTGAGCCAGGCATCGGCCTGTTCCGTGATGCCCACGTAGTGCCTCAGCAGCCGCTCGACGGCCTCGCGCCGCTCGGAGTCGGTGTCCTCCTGCTCGGTACGCTCACGCGCGTACCGGCGGAGCAGGTCGTGGAACCTGTATCTGCCGTGCTGCCGCCCGCTCTCCGCGATGAGATGGGCGTTCGCCAGCGACTCCAGCCGCTCGGCGGTCTCGGCGTGCGGCAGGCCGGCCAGTTCGCCGGCCTCCTCTCCATGGAAGTGGGCTCCCGGATGCAGGGCGACCAGCCGGAACAGCCTGGCCTGTGCGGGTGACAACCGGGCGTACGACACATCGAACGCGGCCCGCACCGCCACGGAACCGGAGCCGAGGTCGAGCGGTCCGGAGGCCCCGTGCAGCCTGGCCACGACGGTCCGTACGGGCATGCGCACGTCGGCCACGAGCTTGGCGGCCGCGAGGTCCAGAGCAAGCGGGAGGTGTCCGCACACCTCCGCGAGGGCGCGCAGGTCCGCGAGCTCTCGCACCCGTTCGTCGTCGGGCCGGGCCTTGCTCAGCGTCTTCTGCAGGAAGGCGACGGCCTCCGTCTCGTCGAATACGGTGACCTGGCGCTGTCGTGCCCCGGTGAGCCCGGCTCCGGCCAGTCGCTGTCTGCCGACGACCAGGGTGCAGTTGCGCCGGTGCGGCGGCAGCAGGGCTTCGATCTGCTCGTGGGTGGCGACGTTGTCCAGAACGACGAGTACGGGATGTCCCTGCTGTGCCAGCTCCCGCATCCGGCTGCGGTACTGCGTCGTGCGATCCTGCAAGGTCTGGCCCATCGACTCGGACGGAACGCCCAGCGCCCGCAGCAGTGCGCCGAGCGCTCCCGTGACGTCGGGTTTGAACGACGCGCCCTCGTAAGTGCGTAAGTCCAGGTAGAGCTGGTGGTTGTACCACCTGCGTGCCTGTGCCTCGTGGCCGACGCACAGGGCGAGGGCAGTCTTCCCGGCGCCCGGTGGGCCGGAGAGCACGACCACGGTCCTGTGCTGCTCCCAGGTACGGACAGCCGTGCGCCAGTTCCACACGGGCATGCCGCGTGCGCCTTGCGGCGGGCGCGGCGGCGCCTTGCGCGGGCGTACGTCCTCCAGCACCTCACTCAGGAGACGATCGCGCCCGATGAAGAGCTCCGGCGCAGGCGGCAGCCCTGCCAGCGCCACCAGGGTGGGCGGCGGAAGCACGAGGCTTTCGATGGTGCCCGCCTGTACCACGGGGCCGAAGAACGTACCGCCCTTGATCTCGTTCCGGATCTCCCCCACGTTCCCTTTGTAGCGCACGATGCCCCGTGGCAGGACGAGGCAAGGGTGAAACACATCGCCGCTCTCCTCGGCATGCCGACGCATCCCGCTCTGGGCTGGGCAGGTCACGCGCCCGGGGGCAGCATGGAAGTACCGGGAGCCAGGACCCGGGCGTGGAGCGATGCCGGCAGCGGACAGCATGTCGCGTCGGCAGGCGGAGGAAGATCTGGGATGACAGCCGAATCCTTCCAGACCGACAGCGACCAGCCCGGCGCCGGACAGCCCCGGTCGACCGGCCTGCTGGACATGCTCAGCATCGCCGCTGTGGTGCTGGACATCAGCGGGCGCATCGTGTTCTGGAGCCCCCAGGCCGAGGAGCTCTTCGGGTACACCGCGGAAGAGGCCCTCGGCCAGTACGCGGCGCGGTTGATGGTTCGCCCCGAGCATCTGCAGTCGGTCCTGAGCCTGTTCGCGGAGGTGATGGAGACCGGCCGGAGCTGGGCCGGCGCCTTCCCCATCCGGCACAAGGACGGCAGCACCCGCCTGATGGAGTTCCGCAACATGCGGCTGCTGAACGATGTCGGCGACGTCTACGCCCTGGGCATCGCGGCCGACCACACCACCCTTCAGCGCGTCGAGACCGACCTTGCACTGTGCGAACGGCTGATCAACCAGTCCCCCATCGGCCTGGCCCTGATGGACCCCGACCTGCGGTATCTCCTGGTCAACCCCGCACTGGAGCGCATCGACGGCATACCCGCCGAGGACCACATCGGCCGCCACCTCAGGGAGACCCTGCCGTTCCCCGACATGGACACCATCGAGTCCGCCCTGCACCAGGTGCTGACCACCGGCACCCCGCTGCTCGACCAGTACCACGTCGGCCGCACCCCCGCCGACCCCGATCACGACCGTGCCTGGTCCCTCTCCTTCTACCGGCTGGAGGACCCCGGCGGGCGGGTTCTCGGCGCGGCCACCTCGGTCGTCGATGTCACCGAGCGGCACCGCGCGGCCACCGAGGCCGACCGGGCCCGTCGCCGGCTGGCCCTCATCGCCGACGCCTCCACCCGCGTCGGCACGACGCTGGAGGTGGACCAGACGGCCCGCGAACTGGCCGAGATCGCGACCCCCGAACTCGCCGACGTGGTCGCCGTGGATGTCCTCGACTCCGCACTCGCCTTCCGCCGTAGCGGCAAACCGGACAACGGCCCGGAGCTCTTCCGCGCCCTGGCCCTCAAGGCGGCCCATCCCACCGTGGCCCTCCGCGCCGCCGATCGTCCCGGTGACCTCGCGGCCTACGACGGGGACCGCCTGGTCACCCTGTGCGTGCACTCCGGCCGCCCGGTCCTGGTGCGCCACGTGGGGGACCAGGATCTACGGCGTATCGCCCGTAACGCCGAGGCCACCTCGCTCCTGGCCCGCGCCGGCGTCCACTCCTATCTCGCGGTGCCGCTGATCGCCCACGGCGAGGTGATCGGCGCCCTCGACCTCAAGCGCACCCGCAACCCCCTCCCGTTCGACCAGGACGACGTCGTCCTGGCCACTGAGCTGGCCGGCCGGGCAGCCGTGGCCATCGACAACGCCCGCTGGTACCAGAGCGTGCGCAACACCGCCCTCACCCTCCAGCGCAGCCTGCTGCCCGACCACCCACCGCACCACACCGGCCTTGAGCTCGCCACCCGTTACCAGCCCGCTCAGGCCACCAGCGAGGTGGGCGGCGACTGGTACGACGTGATCCCCCTGGCCGGCGACAAGACCGCGCTGGTCGTCGGCGATGTCATGGGCAACGGCATCGACGCCGCCGCCACCATGGGCAGGCTGCGCACCGCGACCTGCGCCTACGCGGACCTGGATCTCGCACCCGACTCGGTGCTCCAGCACCTGGACAAGATCACCTGCGATCTGGAGCACTACATCGTCACCTGCCTCTACGCCGTGTACGACCCCCACAGCAGGCGGTGCCGGATCGCCAACGCAGGACATATGCCGCCCGCGCTGGCCCGCCCCGGCCGCGCCCCGACGCTGCTCGACCTGCCCACCGGGGCGCCGCTCGGCGTCGGCGGCATCTCCTTCGAAACCACCGCCGCCGAGCTCGACCCCGACGACCTCCTGGTCCTCTACACGGACGGCCTCGTCGAGACCCGGCACCACCCCATCGACGACCGTCTGAACGCCCTCCTCGACCTCCTCGACGATCCCCAGCGGCCCCTGGAGGACACCTGCGACCTCCTGCTGCACGGACTGCGCCACCCGGACGACCACGACGACGTCGCCCTCCTCGTCGCCCGAGCCCAGTAGGCCGTCGTACGGGCCGGCCCGGCTCGTACGACATGGGTTGCGGCCGGTGTCTCACCGGCGTTACCTGGAGGTATCCGGCGGTGAAGCGAGAGCGCCCGGGGCCGCGGCACGGACCGACGCCCCCGCCCCTCTGTGTCCCCCGGTAGCGGCCCGTGTGTCGCCGCCGTCATCGAACGTTCGACGCGGAGGTGACCCAGGTGAAAGCCGTTGTCTATGAGAAGCCTTTCAGCGTGGCCGTGAGGGACGTCGACGATCCACAGATCCAGCACCCGAACGACGTGATCGTAGGGGTCACGTCGACCGCGATCTGCGGATCGGACCTGCATATGTACGAGGGCCGCACCGCTGCCCGGTCGGGCATCGTCTTCGGACACGAGAACCTCGGCATAGTCGAGGAGGTCGGGAGCGGCGTGACCTCCCTGTCCAAGGGCGACCGCGTGGTGATGCCCTTCAACGTCGCCTGCGGATTCTGCAAGAACTGCCTCGCCGGGAAGACCGGTTTCTGTCTGACGGTCAATCCCGGCTTCGCCGGCGGAGCCTACGGATATGTGGCGATGGGCCCGTTCACCGGTGGCCAGGCCGAGCGGCTGCGGGTGCCCTACGCCGACTTCAACTGCTTGAAGCTGCCACCGGGTGACGAGTTCGAGACCGATTTCGTCCTGCTCGCCGACATCTTCCCGACCGGTTACCACGGGTGCGAACTCGCCCAGGTGTCCCCTGGCGAGAGCGTGGCCGTCTACGGCGCCGGACCAGTGGGGCTGATGGCCGCCTACTCGGCGCTGCTGCGCGGTGCGTCGAAGGTGTTCTCCGTCGACCGGGTGCCCGAGCGGCTCGCCAAGGCGGAGGAGATCGGGGCCATTCCCATCGACTTCACCAAGGGCGACCCGGCCGAGCAGATCAAGGAACAGACAGGAGGAGAGGGAACCGACAAGGGCGTGGACGCCGTCGGGTACCAGGCTCAGGCGCACGACGCCAGCCACGAGGAACCCGCCATCGTCCTCAACGAGCTCGTCGAGACGGTGCGGCCGACCGGCATGCTCGGCGTACCGGGTCTGTACGTGCCCGCCGACCCGGGCGCACCCGATGAGCACGCCAAGCACGGTCAGCTGCTGGTCTCCATCGGCAGGATGTTCGAGAAGGGTCAGCAGATGGGCACCGGTCAGTGCAACGTGAAGCTGTACAACCGTCAGCTGTGCGACCTGATCATCGCCGGGCGTGCCAAGCCGAGCTTCGTGGTCTCCCATGAGCTGCCGCTGGACCAGGCCCCGCTGGCCTACGAGAAGTTCGACAAGCGGATCGAGGGATACACCAAGGTGGTGCTGCACCCCGGTCACGCGCTCGCAGCATGAGGTACGGGTCCGGGCCCGCGGGTGCCCGGACTCCGTCGTACCGGCGCCGGGCGTGCTCGATGCAAGCCGGGCCTGCCAGGTCAGCGATTGAGGACGGCAAGATCCCTGCCGGGCAGGTGGATCCAGCCCTCCTGCCGGGCGGCCGCACGCTCGTCGGCCGAACGCGGCCATACGGTGTCCCCGACCTGCACGGCGCGGGCGACCAGAGCACAGAGCAGGGCGTCGAGATGGTCGTGGCTGTCGGTGCATTGCGCACGCACCGGCTCGGGCAGTGGAACGCCCAGCCCTGTCTCGACCGAGCCGACGATGTGCTCCCGCACGGCACGCGCCCCGGGTGTGGCGCTCTTGTAGCTGCGGGTGAGGTGGATCCCCCACCGCCGCAGTGCGGCGGCGGGGTAGACCTCGGCAACCGGTCCGGACCCGTCCCGGGGGACGGCAACACCGCTCGCCGCGAGGGCATCCAGAAGATAGGCCGCTCGCAGCGCCACGACACCCAGGAGATCGGTGGACACCGACAGAGGAGGCCGCATCGAGGTCACCTTCCAGGTGAGGTCGTCGGTCAACCGGAACCGCAGCGCATCCAGACCGGGCCTGCCGTCCGGGCGCTCCTCGAACCTGACCGGTGGCGGCAGCCGCACGCCCTGATGGTGGGCCAGGACCGTGGCCACGAAGTGCGACGGCCAGCCCAGAGGACAGTCCAGGCCTGTCTTGTCCGCCGCCCGGACGACCGCCAGCAGCTCTTCGTCCCCTTCCGGCTCGATGAACTCCACCGTCAAGCCGCCCGCGTCCCTGCCCCAGACCACTCGGCACACGGCGGTACGCCGTGCGCTCGCAGCAAGGTCGACGCCGACCGTCACCGCCTGTCGTTGCATCATGCCGAAATCTTTCCGCAGCATGCCGGGCGGTCCCGCCATGGTGCGTGCAGTACGTCAGTCGCGTACGCGGCGCGACGGGCCCTGGCGGCCCACGGTCAGCTCCGCCGGCCGGTACGGCACGTACGCCGCCCCGTCCAGGCCGAGCGCGGCCGCCGACTGCTCAAGGGCGGCCGGACTCGCGGCATCGCCCCAGTGGCCGGTGGTGACGCGGTGTTCGAGCGCGTGCAGGGCGGCGACCGTCTCGGCGGTGGTGAACGTGCAGTGGCCCTGCCGCTGGACGTACGCCTGCCGCAGCAGTGCGCCGTCACCGGCCGCGCGCACCCGATCGGCGAACCGGTGCTCCTGTTCGACCGGTACGAGGTTGTCGGCGACGGTGTGCACGTCCAGCAGCGGTACGCCGAGGCCCTGACCGGCGGAAGAGGTGCGCTGTGCGGTACGGACCGCTGCCGGGTCCGCGGTGATCGCGGCGCCTTCGGTCAGGTTCTCGAGGTCGGCGCCCAGGTCGAGTCCGGCCGCCCGGTACAGGGCGCGGACCTGCGGGGCGTGGACGGAGCCGGCGAGGAGGCGGGCGTAGTCCATGCCCCGGTTCCAGGAGTTGTTGCCGCCGGCGGACTGCTCGACCGCGTACCGGCCGTTCTCGATGAACGACAGGATGCCTTGGGCGAACCAGGCGTACTGCTGTTCCTCCTGTCCCGCCCAGTCGGTCGACCGGGGTGCTGTCTCACCGGGCGCCCAGGCGGGCAGGTTGAGGAAGGCGGCGGCCAGCGCGATGCGGGCGCGGCCCTGCGGGGTGGCCTGGGCGACATTGACGGCAGCGGTGAGCCGCTGGGCGGTGGTGGCCGCCTCGGCGGCGGAGCCGAAGCGGACGAGGCTCGGCTGCTCGCTCTGCTCATCAGGGAGCAGAAGGCGGGCAATCGTGTATTCGGCGTCGAGCTGATAGTTGTCCAGGTCGGTGCCGCCCGCGACGAGACCGCACAGGCCGAGCGCCCCGTGGATGCGTCCGGCGCCGTCGCGGGCGAGCTGCGCATTGACGAGACCGCCCATGGACTGGCCGACGGAGAGGGTGCGCCGCGGCTTGCCGATCTTCGCGGTCACCGCGCCGAGCGTGGCGAACTGGTCCTGTTCCGCACTGGCCAGGGCCCACATCGACCCGCCCGGGTCGTAGGAGGAACCGGCCAGCGCGTAGCCCTCGGCGAGCAGTTCGGTACGTACGGCGTCCGAGGGGGCGTTCCGTGCGACCGTCGGGCCGAAGCCGTGGCTGAAGAGGAGCAGGGTGCCGTTCCATCGGGCGGGGACGTCGGCGATCCAGTCGGCGCCGTCCGTGAGGGTGCCGGTGAGGTGGGTGGCCGTGGTGCCGGTGTCGCTTGGGGCTGCCGAGGCTGTGGGGGTGGCCAGTGCCGTGGACACGGCCACGACAAGGGCGGCCAGGGTGATGCGGGGGCGAGTGCGGGCGCGCATGACGTCGGCTCCTGTCGGTGGGGTGGGGTGGGGAGCTTGGCCGTTACAGATGCTCAGTGCACTGAACGCCAGGGAATGTAGGGCTCATTTCTGACCGCCGTCAATGGAATGCACAATATTGAGCCGCATGAGGAGAGCGCGAGCGGCATCGCCGCGGGTCGGCCCGAAAGATTGATTGGGACAACTAACTCGCCTGGTGTGCTGCCCGATTGAGAGAGCATCAGTTCACCGTCGGCAGTGATCTCCGGCCTCAGGAAAGGTGCCGCATCGTGGCCGTGACCGCCCTGGACGCCAAGACTGCGGCAACCTCGCCCGACGGGGCCGACGCGACACCCGGCCGCAGCGAGGCGGCCCGCCGCGCCGGCGACAGGGCCCGCCCGCACGATCTGGGCCCGGTCGTCGAGCCGCTGTCCGGCCACCCCGGGGACATCCTGGTGACCAAGCGGAACTGGGGCGCGTTCCACGGTACCGACCTCGACCTGCAGCTGCGCCGCCGCGGCATCACGCAGATCGTGCTCGGCGGGGTCGCAACCAGTCTCGGCGTCGAGTCCACCGCCCGCGCCGCCCACGAGCACGGCTACGTCACGTTCGCGGTCGACGCGATGACCGACATCAACGCCGACGCGCACCGTCACAGCGTCTCGTGGATCTTCCCACTGATCGGCGAACCCGGCACCACGGACGAAATCCTCGAGCTGCTGTCCAAGTCGGGCTGACGACCGGCGCATTGAGAGCTGTACATCGTTGGGTACGGCACCGTGGTGCTCCGCCTGGGCGGGCAGCGGCCACGGCTGGAGGATGTCGCGGGCGTTCAACGCGCTTCTCCCTCGGCGAAGGCCCCAATCGTGTCGCAGGCGTAATCGACCTGATCCATCGTCAGGTCGGGGTGGAACGGCAGGGCCAGGGTGTGCCGACACGCGGACTCGGCCATCGGGAAGGCTCCGACGGAATGCCCCAATTCGGCGAAGCAGGGCTGGAGATGCAGGCGCAGCGGATAGTACGTCTCTGTCCCGATACCGCGCCGGGCCAGGAATTCGACGAGCGCGTCTCGGCGGTCGACCTCGATCAGACAGACGTTGTGCACCGGCTCGGTGGCCGTTTCACGCGGATCGAGGGTCGGCAGCCGCCGGATTCCCGGCAGCCCCGCGAGGCGTTCGCCATAGGCGACGGCAAGCTCCGCACGGCAGGCGATGTCGTCCGCCGGCCGGTCGAGTCCGGCGAGCAGCACGGCGGCCTGGATGTCGTCCATCCTGCTGTTCTGACCCGACCACCAGCACCGAGCGCCGCGCCCGCACCAGCGCCAGGGCGCCGCTGAGTCCGGCGGCGCCACCGCCCACCACAACCACGTCATACGCCTCGTCCACCGCGGTTCTCCCTTCACTCGGCGCCCAGAGTTACTCCGTCCGGCAAATTCGGCAAAGTAGAGTTGCCGATATGGCAAACGACGACGCTACGGTCCTGGCTTCCGTGGGCCCACGGCTCCGCGCGCTGCGCAAGCAGCACGGCACCACCCTGAGCCGGCTCGCGGAGATCACCGGCATCTCGGTCAGCACCCTGTCCCGCCTTGAATCCGGCGAGCGCAAACCCAACCTGGAGTTGCTGCTGCCGCTTGCCCGCGCCTACCAGGTGCCGCTCGACGAGCTCGTCGGCGCGCCGCCGGTGGGTGACCCACGGGTGCGGTTGAAGCCGATGAAGCACGCGGGCATGACGATCGTGCCGCTGACCCAGCACCCCGGCGGGCTGCAGGCGTTCAAGATGACCATCGACGCCACGCGCCACGAGCCCGACCGGCGTACGCACGAGGGTTACGAGTGGCTGTACGTGCTCAATGGGAGACTCCGGCTGGTGCTCGTCGAGAACGACATCGTGCTCAGGGCCGGGGAGGCCGCGGAGTTCGACACCCGCCTGCCGCACTGGTTCGGCAGTACCGGAGAGGCGCCGGTGGAGGTCCTCAGCCTGTTCGGACCGCAGGGCGAACGCATGCACGTCCGGGCGAAACCGCGCGCGAGGTAGTGCGGGTGCGCCGTCCTCGACTGCCGCGGCGGGCCGTCCGCACCCCCTCGGCCGTACGAGCGATCCGTCGGACAACACCCGAGGCATACCCGTTGGGGCGCCACCGGCTCGGATAGCTTCCTCGGGAGTCGACCGGAGAGCCCGGAGTGTGGCGGTGGACAGTCCCCGACCATGGCAGCGTGGGACCCCGGACGTCGCCGCTGACACGAAGCAGAGGTTCTGAGTGGCCGGCCACCGAAGCCTTCCGCCCATCAGCGCGGGCGAGTTCCGGGCGCTGTACCGGCGAGTGCGCCGCGAACCCCCGGGCGGGGCGGTCGGCCGCGGGGCGCTCGACCTGCTCACCCCGGCCCGCCTGGTCACCGCGACCCGCGAGGTCCGGACGGGGCGTCAGGTGAGCCTGGCCGCCCCGGTGGAGACTCACCCCGGACCGGACGATCCCGAGCCCGCGCGCCATCGTATGACCGGGGCCGTCGCGGGCAGCATCGACAGCAGCGGCCTGCAGTTCGCCAGGGACCGCTTCGACATGAACGTGCACGGTGATGTGGACAGTCACCTCGATGCGCTCTGCCATGTCATCTACGACGGCACGCTGTACGGGGGCGTCGACGCGTCGAGTGTCACGCCCCAGGGCGCCGAGGAGCTCTCCGTCGCGCTGGCCCGGGACGGGATCGTCGGCCGTGGGGTGCTGCTGGACATCCCCCGGCTGCGCGGTGTGCCGTGGCTGGAGCCGGGCGACCAGGTGACCTCAGACGAACTGGCCGGGGCCGAAGCCGCGCAAGGCGTCCGTGTCGGCTCCGGTGACCTGCTCTTCGTCCGGGTCGGCCATCGCCGCCGTCGCAGCGAGCTCGGCCCCTGGAACACCGCTGCGGCCCGGGCCGGGCTCCACCCGGGCGCGATGGAGTTCCTGGCGGAACGGCAGGTCGCCGTCCTCGGCAGCGACGGCAACAACGACGCGGCGCCCAGCACCACGCAAGGCGTCGGCTTCCCGATCCATGTGCTCGCTGTGCACGCGATGGGGATCCATCTGCTCGACTGGCTTCAGTTCGAGGACCTCGTGCCGGTCTGCGAGGAACTGCGCCGCTGGTCGTTCCTCTGCGTGATCGCCCCGCTCCGGCTGCCGGCAGCCACCGGTTCCCCGGTCAACCCGATCGCGCTCCTGTGACCCCCCATCACTCCGGCGCCCGGGCGGACGGACGGAACTGCTCGGCGGAGATGCGCAGCCGGAAGACGTGATAGGTCCAGCCCTGGTAGGCGAGCACGAGGGGGAAGAAGACGATCGCGACGACGCTCATCACCTTCAGGGCGTAGGCCCCGGAGGCACTGTTGCGCACGGTCAGGTCGAAGGCAGGGTCGGTGCTGGAGACCATCAGCCGGGGGTAGAGGTCGGCGAAGATCGACAGGATCGTGGTGGCGATCGCGACCGTGGTGGCCACGAAGGACCAGCCCTCGTGCCGTCCGGCCACCAGCCAGGCTGCGGCGAGGACCGCCAGGAACGCGATGAGCTGGACGATGTTCGGCAGCACGTTCTTGCCCGCGACGGAATGGGTCCAGGGCAGAAAGGCCAGCACGGCCAGGGCCGCGACACGTGCGATGCGGCGGGCCAGCAGCGCCGCCCTGTGCTCCACGGCGCCGGTGGTCTTGAGCGCGATGAAGGTGGCTCCGTGCAGCAGACAGAGCAGGACGAGTGTGATGCCCGTGAACACGGAGTACGCGGAGAACAGGTCGCCGACGCCGCCCGTGAACTCCTGGTTCCGGTCGATCGGCATCCCGCGCAGCAGGTCGCCCAGCGCGATCCCGACGATCAGCGGGACCAGCAGGCTCCCGCAGGTCAGCAGGGCGTCCCAGGTACGGCGCCAGCGCACGCCGTCGTCCTTGCCGCGGAACTCGAACGACACCCCCCGCACGATCAGCCCGGCCAGCAGCACGACCAGGGCGGGATAGAGGCCGGAGAACAAGGTCGCGTACCAGGCGGGGAACGCGGCGAACATCGCCGCCGCGGCGACGATCAGCCAGACCTCGTTGCCGTCCCACAAGGGCCCGATCGTGTTGATCGCCGCCCTCCGGCCCGCCTCGTCCCGGGCGACGACGGTGTGGAGCATGCCGACGCCCAGATCGAAGCCCTCCAGGACGAAGAAGCCCGTCCACAGGACGGCGGTCAGGATGAACCAGAACGTGGCGAGCGCCATCGGGCAACCCCCTGAGGTGGCGTGGTGTCAGTAGGTCAGGGCCGGCTGGGGCTTGCCCTCGACGGGAGGCGGCGCGAGCTCCTTGCGCGCATATCGGCTGATCAGCACGGCCTCCACGATCGCCAGCGCCGCGTAGAGGAGGAAGAAGACCAGGAGGCTGGTGCCGACGGTCGTGGTGGTCAGCGACGGGGAGACGCCGTTCCTGGTGAGCTGGATGCCCTGCACGATCCACGGCTGCCGACCGTTCTCGGTGAGCAGCCAGCCGGCGGTGTTCATCAGGAACGGCAGGGCGACGATCCAGACCGCGACTCGAAGGAACCACCGCGCGGTGCTCAGCCGCTTCCGCCACAGCAGCCACAGGCCCCACAGCCCGACGAGCAGCACCACGGCCGCGAGGTAGGCCATGACCCGCATCGACCAGTACTGGATGAAGATGTCCGGCACGTAGTCCCCCGGCCCGTACCGCTGCTGGTACTGGGCCTGGACGGCGTCGAGGCCCAGTACCTGGCCGTTCCAGTGGTTGGTGGCCAGGAGTGAGAGCAGGTGTGGGATTGCGATGATCTTCGTGGGTGTGTCGTCGTTCTTGCCGCCACCGATCTGGAAGAGCGAGAACGAGCAGGGCCGGCAGGTGGTCCACTGGGCCTCCGCACCCGCGATCTTCATGGGCTGGTACTTGCCCTCGGTCACCCCCAGTTCGCTGCCCACCAGCATCGCCATCAGAAGTACGGGAACGAGGACCACCAGCGCCAGCCGGGCCGAGGCGTGGAAGGCGAGCGGGCCCCTTCCCCTGCGCAGCTGCCAGGCCGAGACGGCCAGCATGAGGACCGAGCCCGTGACCAGCGAGGCCAGGATCACGTGCAGATACCCGCGCAGGAAAACCGAGTTGGTGAAGAGCTTCCACACGTCGTTGAGCTGCGGGCGGCCGGTCGACGGGTCGATGCCGTGACCGACCGGGTGCTGCATCCATGAGTTGGCCGCCATGATGAAGGCCGCCGAGAGCGCCGCGCCCGCCGTCACGAGCCAGATCGTCGCAAGATGCACCCGTCGGGGCAGCCGGTCCCAGCCGAAAAGCCAGAGCCCGAGGAACGTCGACTCCAGGAAGAACGCGGCCAGACCTTCCGTGGCCAGCGGGGCGCCGAATACATGCCCCACCGTGCGCGAGTACGCCGACCAGTCCATCCCGAACTGGAACTCCTGGACGAGCCCGGTCACCCCACCCACCGCGGTGTTGATCACCAACAGGGTGCCGAAGAACCGTGTCAGCTGCAGCAGTTCGGCTCTGCCGGTGCGGTGCCAGCCTGTCTGCAGCAGTGCGGTCAGGAAACTCAGCCCGATCGTGACCGGCACGAAGAGGAAGTGGTAGACCGACGTCATGGCGAACTGCAGCCTGGCGAGGTCGAGGTGGCTCATACGGATCCCATCGCAGGACACTCGGCCCCAGTCGAGCACGCGCCGCGCGGGCACGAGGGGCCGACGCGACGCGGCTCACCCCACCGAGTGTCGGCCGGCCGGCGCAGTCCGACGACCCGTCAGCCGCCTCCGGTGACCACCACGTTGGCCACCGGCCTGCCTGCCGTGTAGCGCGCCAGCTGCGCCCGTACCAGCGCCAGGGCGCGCGGATGGAAGGCCGAGGTGATACCGGCCGTATGCGGGGTGATGAGGGTGTTCGGAGCCGTCCAGAGCGGGTGCCCGGGTGGGAGCGGCTCAGGGTCTGTGACATCGAGGGCCGCGCTCACGCGCCCGGCCCGCAGCTCGTGCACCAGCGCGGCGGTGTTCACCACCTGGCCCCGGGCGACGTTCACCAGGAGGGCGCCGTCCTTCATCCGGGCCAGGAAGTCCGCGTCGACCATGCCGCGGGTGGCCTCGTTGAGAGGCACCGTCAGTACCACCACGTCGGCCTGTGGCAGCAGGAACGGCAGGTCCTCCAGCGCGTGCACCGGCCCCTGTGGCGCCTCCCGTGCCCTGCGCGCCACCCGCGCGAGGACGCACTCGAACGGAGCAATCCGCGCCTCGACGGCAGCGCCGATGGCCCCGTATCCCAGGATCAGGACGGTCCGGTCGGCCAGTGCGGGCCGGAAGCCGCGGGACCACCGCTGCGCGTCCTGGGCGCGGACGAAGTCCGGTATCCCGCGCAAGGATGCGAGGACCAGCGCCACCGCGAGCTCGGCCGTGCTCGCGTCATGGACTCCCTTGGCGTTGCAGAGCGTGACACCGGCGGGCAGACGCGGCACCAGGTCCTCCACGCCCGCGCTCAGGGACTGCACCACGCGCAGGCTCGGCAGCCTTGACAGCAGGGGCAGCGCTGCGGTGGTGAAGGTGTAGGGGACGACGAAGAACTCGACCGTCTCCAGCACCCGTCCGGAGGGCGGCCGACCGGTACCGTCCCAGACGGCCGCGGGCCAGCCCTCGGGAAGTCCGCCGAGGGCGGACGGCGCGAACGGCAGCAGGAGCCTGGCGCCGACGGGTGCCTCGGCCGATGCCATCACGTGGACCCCATTCGCGCCGACCGGTCGAGAGGCTGCGGGTGTACCCGGCCGGCGACTCGTACGGCCGCGCCCTCGACGAGTGGCGAGCGACAGTCGATATGCGACAGTGTTCCACTGCTGCCGCGACGAGGCTCGCGGAGGAGCCGGGGCGTGTTCTGCTCCGCGCCCCGCAACGGCGCCGGATCTCTGAAGTGCCGCCCGGCCGGCCCCGTTGTAGCTTGCCCGTGAAAGGACCTGTCCTGCGCGGGTGGCCGGGTCACGGCGTGCCGCCTCCCGCCGAGTGCCCGAGGCCGGTCGAGCCGGGCACGGGCAGGGCAGGCAACGACTCCAGAATGGAATCCCCCGTGGCCGGCGATCAGCACTACGACGTCGTCGTCATCGGCACCGGCGCGGGCGGCGGCACCCTGGCGCACCGGCTGGCGTCGACCGGCAAGCGCGTCCTCATCCTCGAACGTGGTGACTACCTGCCCCGCGAGCGTGACAACTGGGACTCCACGGCGGTCTTCGTCAAGGGCAGGTACCGTGCCCCGGAGTACTGGTACGACAAGGACGGCAACGCCTTCCCGCCCGAGGTGAACTACTACGTCGGCGGGAACACCAAGTTCTACGGCGCCGCGCTGTTCCGCCTCCGTCCCGAGGACTTCGGCGAGCTCCGCCACCACGACGGGATCTCACCCGCCTGGCCCATCGACTACCACGACCTGGAGCCGTACTACACGCGGGCGGAGCAGCTCTACCTCGTACACGGCCGTCACGGGGAGGATCCGACCGAGGGCCCGGCCGGCGCGCAGTACCCGTTTCCGCCGGTCGAGCACGAGCCACGGATCCAGCAGCTCAGCGACGACCTCGAGAAGCACGGCCTGCACCCCTTCCACCTGCCGATCGGTGTCAACCTCACCCAGAACGAGCAGGGCCGCGCCGCCCACTACAGCGTCTGCATCCGCTGCGACCGGGTGGACGGTTTCCCCTGTCTGCTGGGTGCCAAGTCCGACGCCCAGGTGATCTGTGTGGATCCCGCCCTGAAGCACGACAAGGTAACCATGATCACCCGCGCCCATGTGCGCAGGCTGGGGACCGACTCCTCCGGCCGGACGGTCACGGCAGTGGTGACCGAACTCGGCGACGGCAGCACGGTGAGTTTCTCGGCGGACATCGTCGTGGTCGCCTGCGGCGCGGTCAACTCCGCGCTCCTGCTGCTGCGTTCGGCGAACGACCGGCATCCGAGGGGGCTGGCCAACAGCTCCGACGTGGTCGGCCGCCACTACATGCGGCACAACAACCTGGCCCTGATGGCGGTGTCGAAGGAGCCCAACCCCACCGCGTTCCAGAAGACCCTCGCCCTGCACGACTGGTACCTGGGCGCGGACGACTGGGACTATCCCCTCGGCGGGATTCAGATGCTCGGCAAGTCGGACGCGGAGCAGATCCATGGCGAGGCGCCGCGCTGGGCGGGCGTCATCACCCCCGACATGCCTTTCGAGGTGCTCGCGCACCATGCGGTCGACTTCTGGCTGTGCGGAGAAGACCTGCCGCACCCGGACAACCGGGTGACCGTGGACGCCGACGGCAACGTACGGCTCGCGCTCGACGAGAAGAACAACATCGCCGGGCTCAAGCGACTGCGCCACAAACTCCAGGGGATGCTCGGAAAGCTGGGGATGCACGAGCACCACCTGCTGCCGCACAGCATCTATCTGCACAAGGGCATGCCCATCGGCGCCACAGCGCACCAGGCCGGCACCGTCCGGTTCGGCACGGACCCGGAGTCCTCCGCCCTCGACGTCAACTGCAAGGCCCACGACCTGGACAACCTCTATGTCGTGGACACCAGCTTCTTTCCGAGCATCGGAGCGGTGAACCCGTCCCTGACGGCCATCGCCAACGCGCTCAGGGTCGGTGACCATCTCGCCGAGCGGTTGGGCTGACCACCCGGTCGGCGGAGCAGCCCGCGCCCATGGAACAGGGCCCGCCGGGCCGGCTCACAACGTCGGTCGGCCCGGCCCCGCGACGTGCAGGGCCGGACCGATCGGCTTTCCCGTCAGCCCTGGCGGGCCTTGAAGCGGGGGTTCTTCTTGTTGACGACGAACGTCACGCCCCGCCGGCGCACCACCTGCGCCCCGGGCTTGGTCTTCAGTGAGCGCAGGGACTTGCGCACCTTCATGACGGTGTCCTCCTTCTGCTCGGCACGGCCCGCGGTCAACGGTGGGCGCGGGCCGTGCGGCCGTAGCGCCGCTCGAAGCGCTCCACACGGCCGGCGGTGTCCACGACCCGCGAGGTGCCGGTGTAGAACGGGTGGCTCGCCGACGAGATCTCGACGTCGACCAGCGGGTAGACGTTGCCGTCCTCCCACTCGATCGTCCTCGACGAGTGCGCGGTCGAGCGGGTGAGAAACGCGACGTCCGCCGCGCGGTCACGGAAGACGACCGGGCGGGAGACGGGGTGGATGCCAGGCCTCATGGGGTTTCCTTCCTCGTGGCCGTCCGCGGGGTGGCGGAGGCTCGGGTCATCGTTCCTCGCGGAAGAGGACGTGCTCCCGGGCCACCGGGTCGTACTTGCGCAGCACAAGCCGGTCGGGGTTGTTGTTGCGGTTCTTGCGCGTCACGTAGGTGACGCCGGTCCCGGCCGTCGACTTCAGCCTGACGACGGGGCGCACGGTGTTGCGTGCCATGAGGTCCTCCTTTCGCCCACATCACGGGATCCTGTCCCGCGCATGTCAGCTTCGTGGGCTGTAACAACGTCCCTCGCGCCTGCATTCCCCGCGTGGCAGTCGCGCTCCGCGCCGCTGTCCGGCGGCCTGGGACCGGCCCCCGTCGGCCCTCCTCGCAGACCGGCGTCCGTCGGGACCTTCGCGGGAGGCGAGCACCTGAAGAGTCGCTCCGTCGGTGAGCAGTTCCTGGATGCCCGTGCGGTGTTAGACCTGGGCCAGTTGCTCCGGCGTGAACGCCTCGGTCGGGCCCAGCACCATGTGCCCGGCGTTGTGGACCACCACGTCGAGGCGGCCCTGGTCGGCGAGAATGCGCTCGATGGACGTGCAGGACCAGTCGTCCGTGGAATCAATGCGCTTCTTCAGTGCGCTTCTTCGTCGAGTGCGGTGGGTCAGGCGAGGCCGCCATTGCTGAACAGGACCTGGCCGTTCACCCAGCGGGCCGGCCCGGCGAGGAAGGCAACGGTCTCGGCGATGTCCTCCGGCCTGCCGAGCCGCTCCAGCGGCGCGGCCTTGGAAAGGTTGTCGATGGTCGCCTCGTCCTTGCCGTCGAGGAAGAGCGGGGTGGCGGTGGGGCCGGGAGCGACCGCGTTGACGGTGATGTCCTTGCCGCGCAGTTCGCGGGCGAGGATCAGGGTGATCGCCTCGACGGCCGCCTTGCCGGCCACGTACGCGCCATAAGCCGGGAACTGGGTGCGGGTGACCGACGTGGAGAAGTTGATGATCGCCCCGCCACCGCGCAACCGTCGGGCCGCCTGCTGATCGACGACGAAGGTGCCGCGGATGTTGGTGCGGTGGACCAGGTCGAGCTCGTCCAGGTCCAGGTCCGCAATGGGGCTGAGCCGCATGATGCCGGCCGTGTTGACCAGCACGTCGATGCCGCCGAACGCGGCCTCGACGGCGTCGAACGCCTCGGCCATCGCGTCTTCGTCGGCGACGTCGCCCCCTACAGCGATGGCCCTGCCGCCACCCACGGTGATCTCCTCGACCAGGCTGTCGGCCTTGTCCTTGTTCCGGGCGTAGTGCACGCCGATGGCGAAGCCGTCCTCGGCGAGCCGCTCGACGACGGCACGGCCGATGCCGCCGGAGCCACCCGTGACCAGGGCGACGCGGGTCGAAGTGATGTCGTTCATGGGTTTCCTCCTCCAAGAATCACTGATAGCTCGATCGCGCAATCGACGATAACAGCGATCGGAATCGACGACAACAGTTGACCGATATCGGTGATACGAGTCCGGACCAAGGGACACCCGTAGCGGTATCCAGTCCCTTCGCGTAGCGTTGATAACATGACTGACCAGTCCGAACTCCGCCTACGGATGCTGCAGGCAGCCGAGAAACAGCTCGCCGCATCGCCCGGGCATGACATCTCCACGCGCGCCGTGTGTGAGGCCGTCGGGGTCGGCCAGCCCGTGCTCTACCGTCTCTTCGGCGACAAGGCCGGGCTGCTCAGTGCCCTCGTGGACCACGGCTTCGACCGCTACATCCAGCGCAAAAAGGCGCTCGAGGTCACCGGCAATCCTCTCGACGATCTCCGTGCCGGATGGGACGACCACATCGCCTTCGCGCTGGAGCGCCCGGCGATCTACCGGCTGATGTTCTCTCCCACGCTCGCGCAGCAGCCGACAGCGCCGCGCACTGTCTTCGAGATGCTCACCAGGACGCTGGAGCGGTGTGCGCAGGCGGGTGCGCTGCGCATCCCACCGGAGCTTGCTGCACAGCAGATCCTGTCGGCCAACATCGGCGTTGCCCTGGGGCTCCTGGTGCGCCCCGACATCTACACCGACCCCGGCTTGTCCGCCAAAGTGCGCGACGCCGTCTTCGCCGCCTGCATCGGTACGCCGGCCCCGGATCCGGGCGGCGAGTCCTCCGGCCGTACGGCGATCCAGCTGGCCGCCCAGTTGCGCCGGGCTCCGGTGCCTTCACTGGGAGACGAAGAGCAGCGTTTGCTCCTCAAGTGGCTGGACAGCCTCGGCGATTAGGCCGGTCGTACGGGGTGGCGTGTCGGCGCTGCGCGCGGCCTTATGCGGTGCACGCGGTGGCTCAGTGCGGGATGGAGTCGATCAGTTCGCGTGCGCCCTGGCGGAGGAGGGCGACGGCGACCGAGGTGCCCAGCGTGGCCGGGTCCAGGCGCCCCGCCCATTCGTGCGCGTTGAGGACGGTCTTGCCGTCGGGCGTGAACACGCAGGCCCGCAAGGAGAGGTCGCCGTTGAGGCCGGTCCTGGCGTATCCGGCGATCGGGGAGTTGCAGTGGCCCTGAAGGACGTGGAGCAACATGCGTTCCGCGGTGGCTTCGCGGTGGGTGTCGGGGTCACCGAGGGCGCTGACCGTGTCGATCAGGTCGTTGTCGTCCTCGCGGCACTGCAGGGCGAGGATTCCGGCGCCGATGGGCGGCATCATGGCGTCGGTGGGCAGGATCTCGCTGATCACGTCCCGGCGGTTGATGCGTTCCAGGCCGGAGACGGCCAGCAGCAGTGCGTCGACCTCGCCCGCGGCGAGTTTGTCCAGCCGCCGGTTCGCGTTGCCGCGCAGCGGCACGCAGGTGAGGTGCGGGTGGGAGGCGGCAAGCTGGGCGATGCGGCGGACCGAGGAGGTGCCGATCCGGGTGCCGGCGGGGAGTTCGTCGAGGGTCAACCCGCCGGGGTGGACGAGGGCATCACGGATGTCGTCGCGTTTGAGGAATGCCGCGAAGACGGTCCCGGCCGGCAGAGGACGGTCGGCGGGGACGTCCTTGACGCAGTGCACCGCCAGGTCCGCCTCTCCTGCCAGGAGTGCGGCGTCGACCTCCTTGGTGAACGCGCCCTTGCCCTCGACCTGGGAGAGGTCACCCAGCCACTTGTCGCCCGTGGTCTTGACGGGCACGACTTCGGTACGGATGTCCGGGCGCAGTCCGGCCAGTTCGGCGCGCACACGCTCCACCTGAGCCAGGGCCATGGGCGAGTCACGGGAGACGATGCGGATGAGCTCATGGGCGGGCATGCCGCCCACGATAGCCGTTCGGGCCCCTGCGCCGAGCCCCGAACCGGAGACTCGACCCCGGTGCACGGAAGGCAAGGCCGACGCGCGTCCCGTCGCGGTGCACATGTCCTCGTTCTTGCGCTCTTCCTGTGCTAAGACGCTGCGTCATGGAGATCGAGCCGATAACCCTGTCCACTCCACGGCCCGTGCGGCGGCCGACGTTTGTGCAGGGCTGGCATGAACTGACGTTTCTGCACTGGCCGGTGGAGCCGGAGGCGGTGGCCGGGCTGTTGCCGGCCGGGACACGCCCCGACACCCTCGACGGGGCCACGTACGTCGGGCTGGTCCCGTTTCTGATGCGCCGCGTGGGCTTGGGGCCCGGCCCCGGCCTGCCGTATCTCGGGACGTTCTGCGAGACGAACGTGCGCCTGTACTCGGTGGACAATGAGGGTCGGCGCGGTGTCGTGTTCCGCTCCCTGGACGCGGCGCGCCTGATACCCGTACTGGCGGGCCGACTTGGCGTTCGGCTGCCGTACATCTGGTCGACGATGCGCATGCGCCGTGAGCGGGATGTCATCACCTACAGCTGCCGTCGACGAGGCCCCGCGGCCCGGGGGCCGGCCAGCCGAACGGTGGTGAGGACCGGGCGGCCGCTCACGGAGCCCACACCACTGGAGCGGTTTCTGACGGCCCGGTGGGGCCTGCATGTCTCATGGCACGGCCGCACGGTGCACCTGCCCAACGAGCACGAGCCGTGGCCGCTGCACCGGGCCGAGTTGCTGGACCTGGACGACGGCCTGGTCACCGCCGCGGGCCTGCCCCCGATGACGGCTCCGCCGGTCAGCGTGCTCTACTCGCCCGGCGTAGCCGTACGATTCGGCCCCCCTTCCGTGCTGTCGCCCGCCTGAGGCAGCCGGCCGGACGCCCGGAGCCACCCGGTTCGATGCGTCCACGCCAGGCTCCGGAGTCGCTCCCGCGATGCTCGATGTACGAGGGCGGTCACGAGAACCCTGCGCGCGACGATCATCACGCTCCGTCACCGCCATGCGGGCACGCGGTGCGCGGGGCCCGGCGGCGAGGCAGGGTGGAAGGCGTGGGTCCCCAGCAGGGCAGCGATGGCCTGCGGCAACCATGGCTATCGAGTCACGCGCTGCTGCTGCTCCCCCTCGCGCTCATCGTGGTGATCACGGTGGTGGACATCCGCTCCCCCGCGGACATCCATCTGGGACCTGCCCTGGTCATCGCGCCCGCGCTCACCCCTTCGTTTGCCGGCCCCCGGATGACCGGCCTCGTCGGAGCGCTGGCGGTCGCGGCCCAAGTGATCATCGCCGTCTTTCACGGCGGGCTGACCACCGCCAACCACATCGTGCAGATCGTCACCCTCGCCGTGCTCTCGGTGCTGGTCGTGATCTACTCCGTCATCCGCGAGCGGCGCCGCGCCCAGCTGGCCCAGATCCGGTCGGTGGCCGAGGCCGCGCAGCACGTACTGCTGTGGCCACTGCCGGAACAGATCGGTCCGCTGCGCGTGGCCTCCCTGTATCTGGCCGCCGAGGACGAAGCACAGATCGGCGGGGACCTGTATGCGACCGATCGCATGGACGGCGCGGTGCGCGTCATGATCGGTGACGTACGCGGCAAGGGCCTTTCCGCCATCGGCGAGGCCGCACTGCTGCTCGGTGCCTTCCGCGAGGCCACCCACCGGCATACCTCCCTGCCGGAACTGGCTGCTGCCCTGGAGCAGAGCGGGAGCCGTTATCTGGCCGACTTCGAACCGGCCGAGGAGGTCGACGAACGCTTCGCCACCGCGTTGCTGGTGGAGATCCCCGACGAGGACCCGACCACCCGGATGACCAGTTGCGGGCACCCTCCGCCGCTGCTGCTCAGCCCCGGTCACGTGGTCACCGTTCCGAGCCTGCACCCCGCACCTCCGCTGGGGGTCGGCTGGGCAGGGCTGGGCGACTACACCCTGGACGTGTTCTCCTTCGAGGCCGGCGACACGCTCCTGCTCTACACCGACGGCGTCGTCGAGGCCCGCGACGCCGGGGGCCGCTTCTACCCGCTCGCGGAACGCGTCGCTCAATGGACCGAGGCCAGTCCGGAGGCGCTCATGCACCACCTCCGCCGCGATCTCCTCGCCCACACCGGCGGACGACTCGGCGACGACGCCGCCCTCATCGCTCTCCACCGCACCCCTGACGCCCACCACGCCCGCCATCACGGACGGATCTTCCCCGCCAACGGGTTCCGCCATCGGCACGGAGCCCACCCGCATGGTGGCTGATCGACAACAGACGGGGGCGCCTCACCGGCGCCTCCCGAAGCCGCGTGGGCATCGAATCAGGTGAGAGCGCCTGCCAGGACCGTCGCCGTCTTCGCGATCAGCGGTTCGTCCGCCGGTGCGTCGGCCTCGTCCGTGGTGGACAGGACAGCCATCACGATCGGTCCCTTGTCCGGCGGCCAGGTGACGCCGACGTGGTTCGTGGTGCCGTAGGCGCCGGTGCCGGTCTTGTCGGCAACGGTCCAGTCCACGGGCAAGCCGGCACGCAGGCGCTTGCCGCCGGTCGTGTTGTCCAGCAGCCATCCCGTCAGCCGCCTGCGGTCCGCGGGGGCGAGGACGGCGCCGAGGGCAAGCCGCGCGTACGTCCTGCCGATGCTCCGGGGGCTGGTGGTGTCCGTCAGTCGTCCCGGTTCGGCCGAGTTCAGGTCCGGCTCCCACCGGTCGAGCCGTGTCACGCGGTCTCCGACGGAGCGGCAGAAACGAGTGACGGACGTCGGTCCCCCGAGCTGCTCCAACAGGAGGTTGGCGGCGGCGTTGTCGCTGTAGGAGATCGCCGCACCGCACAGATCGGCGACGCTCATCCCCTGTGCGAGGTTCTCGGGCAGGCCGGTGACCGGCGCGTTACCCGACTTGTCGGTGTCGTGCTCGGTGTAGTGGATGACCTTCGAGAGGAACGATCCGTCCCGGTCGAGGTCCCTCAGGACAGCCGCGACTGCGAGCGTCTTGAACACCGAGCACATCGGAAACAGTTCGTCGCCGCGATAGTGGATCTGTTTGCCCGTCACGGTGTTCCACGCGAACACCCCGAGACGGGCGGAGTGCTCCCGCTCCAGGTCACGCAGTTGTCCCCGCGCGTCATCGCCGGGACCGGCGGCATAGGCGGCCGAAGTGGCAGAAGCGGCAACGAAGGCCGCTCCGAGGCCACCGGTCAGGACCGAGCGACGAGACGGGCGACCGCACCCGGTCAACTCCCCCTGGCTGTCGGCGCCTTCACGGTTCTCGGCTCTCGTGATCAACACAGTAACAGCACACCTGTCACCCGTACGGATCTCGTCGTCTTTGCGTGCGCCCGTGCGTTTCTTTGGCAGGACACGGTACGGAAGTCCGCTTCCGTACACGTTTTCCCCCTCGGATGTGGGTGCACGGCTCACAGGCTTCTTCAAGCCCCGCACATCCCGAGGAGAACGCATGGTCGCCCGACCCCTCCCTCCTGCCCGTACCGTCACGGCGGTCGCCGCCGCACTCGCCGCCGTCGGTGCCCTCACCGCGACGGCCACTGCGCCCGCCTCGGCGCACGCACACACCGACGCCCGGCACGTCCTGCTGCTGTCCATCGACGGCCTGCACCAGTCCGACCTGGCCTGGTACATCGCCGGCCACCCCGAGTCGGCGCTCGCGCGGCTGGCCGCCGGCGGTGTGGAGTACACCCACGCGAGAACCACCGTCCCCTCCGACTCGTTCCCCGGCATGGTCGGCCAGATCACGGGTGGCAACCCGGGCACCACGGGCGTCTACTACGACGACGCCTACAGCTCCGCTCTCCTCCCGGCCGGCACCACCGCGTGCGCGGGCGCCAAGCAGGGCGCCGAGGTCGACCTCACCGAGGACCTCGACAAGAACAAGGACTCCATCGACGCGGGCCAGGGCCTGAGCGGCCTGCCCGGCAGCATTCTCAAGATGACCGGTGACGCCCGCAGCCTCATCGACCCGTCGAAGCTGCCGGTCGACCCGAAGACCTGCAAGCCGGTCTACCCGTACTCGTACCTGAAGGTGAACACGGTCTTCGACGTGGCCCGGAAGGCCGGGCTGCGGACCGCGTGGTCCGACAAGCACGTCGCGTACGACATCCTGAACGGACCGTCCGGCACCGGTATCCAGGACCTGTTCGCCCCCGAGATCAACAGCCGGGCGATCGGTTACGCGTCGGGGGACTGGACGAAGGACAACGCCGCGACCGAGCAGTACGACGGCTACAAGGTACAGGCCGTCCTCAACGAGATCGACGGCTTCGACCACAGCGGCACTTACAAGCTCGGCACCCCGGCGGTCTTCGGCATGAACTTCCAGTCCGTCTCGACCGCCCAGAAGCTGCCCACCTCCGACGGGCTGACGGGCGGTTACCAGGCGAAGGGCGTGCCCGGCCCGCTGCTGGCGAAGAACCTCGCCTTCGTCGACAAGGAGGTCGGGGCGTTCCTCACCGAACTCCGCAAGCGTCATCTGGACGGCAGCACGACGGTCATCCTGTCGGCCAAGCACGGCCAGTCGCCGACCGACCCCACGGCGCTGACCCGCATCGACGACGGCCCGCTGCTGGACGGCCTCAACGCCGCGTGGAAGGCCGCCCACCCGGGCGCCGGTGACCTGGTCGCGCACGCCGTGGACGACGACGCCATGCTCATCTGGCTCACCGACCGTTCGAAGGCAGCCACCGACTTCGCCAAGGCGTTCCTGCTCGCCCAGTCCGGCCAGGGCAACGGCATCGACGGCAAGGACAAGCCCTTCTCCGCGAGCGGTCTGAAGAAGCTGTACGCCGGTGCGGACGCCGCCCGTTACTTCCACGTCCGCCCGGGCGACTCGCGCGTGCCCGACCTGTTCGGCATCGCCCAGTACGGTGTCGTCTACACCGGCGGCAAGGGCAAGATCGCCGAGCACGGCGGCGCCCACGCCGACGACCTGGACGTCCCGCTCGTCGTCTCCGGCGCCGCCGCCCCGCACGGCGTGCGCGTCGGCGACACCGTGGAGACCACGCAGATCGCCCCGACGATCCTGCGGCTGCTCGGCCTCAACCCCCAGGCCCTGGACGCCGTACGCACCGAGCACACGCGGGCACTGCCCACCCGCTGACAGCACCGCTGTCGCCCGGCGACGACACCGACATGGCGGGGCCGCCACACCGGCGGCCCCGCCCCCTTGCGCAGTGCGCCATGTACGGGTGGAGGGTCATGCGCCCTTGAGTATCCGTGTCCGGCTGCGGGGCAACTTGGCCCACCAGTGGTCGTATCGGCTGTAGACCCGGGGATCGCGATCGGCCAGCAGGGTCGTCAGGGACCGGGCCTCCTCGGCGAGTCCGTCCCACACATTGGACGACAGGTCGTGGAAGGCGGTCGCCTCGATTCCGCCCTCGACCGGGCGCCACACGCCGGCGACGTAACCGTCGACCAGGAGCGTCGGCAGCACATCTCCGTTGTTGCGGGTCACCAGCGAACGGTAGTCCGGCGGAATCACCCGGCCGCGGTCGGCGTAGGCCAGCAGGACGCTGTCCCACATCGCCATCAGCCGGGGCGGGGCCGGAGTCTCCTCCGGCGGGCGCGGGGCCCCGGGGATGTCGAACAGCGCCGCGCCGTCGGGCCCCGTAATGTGCTCGACCACGCCGTCGAGCGCACGCAGGGCCTCGCGCACCGGCGCTCGTTGCACCATGGCGAACTGCGCCACATCCGCCACCGACGCCGGCCCGAACCCTTCCAGATAGCGCAGGATGAGGGTCCGCAGCGTCTTGGGATCCGCCGCCCGTCCCATGGGCACGGGTCCCGTTCCCGCAGCGACGTACGAATGCCGGGTGCCGAAGGACCACGGACCGCCGACCGGGACGTGCAGCAGGGGCGCGTAGGACCGCAGTCCCCACCATGCCCCGGGCTTCTTTTCGGCGCCGACCCGCTGTTCGAGCCATGTCTCCAGCTCGGTGGCCGTCCGCGGCCGGCCGGCGAACTCCAGCAGCTCCGGTATCAGTTCGGCGGCGTCGGCCGGGGTGAGCCCGGCGGCCGCGAAGCGGTAGCCGAGCCGGGAGGCATACAGCGTCGGCTGCATCGCCTCGCGGAAGGCCTGGTAGTCGTCCGCGTGGACCGTGTGCAGCGTGATCCGCATCAACGTCGCCTTGACGATCGACTTGTCGGTGAAGGCGGCGTCCAGGTCTGCCGGGGCGAAGCCGGTGAGCCGGTTCCACAACGCGAGATACGGTGAGGCAGGGTGCTGCGCCTGCAGCGCGACCACCCGGCGGACCGCTTCGAGGACGTCCAACTGCTGTCTTTGCAGGAGGAGTTGACGGCTCAATGTGGCACGGTTGAGCGCCCGCGCGGTGATCTCCACGTCGCGGCTCATCCCAGGAATGCCGCGGTGGTCGCCACGAACCGGTCGGCATCGTCGAGCCACGGGTAGTGCCCGGTGGCGGGCTGGACCACCAGCTCGGCGCGCGGCAACAGCCCGGCGAACCCGGCCACCGCCTGGGGAGGGGAATTCAGATCGACCTCCCCGGCGAGCAGCAGCGTCGGCTGCTCGAACCGTGCGAGTGCCCTGCGGGCGGTGTCCGGGTCGAAAGCGCCCGCGGCGCCGTAGACGGCTGCGGCCTCCTGGTTCCGCTGCTCCTTCTCAGTGGCCTTGTGGGCGCGGGCTGCCTCGTCCCAACGGCCGTAGTAGAACGGTGCGATCGCCTGCCAGGAGTCGGCGGTCGCCCGGCCGGCGACGATCGCCTCCAGGGCCGCGTACGCCTCCCGGAACCAGGGCTCGCCCCGGCGGAGTTGCGCGGTCTCACTGCGCAGCTCTCCCGTGACCGTGATGCCGACGGCCATGGCGCTCGGCGTGATCAGCGCGAGCTTGCTGACGCGTTCCGGGTGGCGGCTCACATACAGCACGGCCAGATTCGTACCGCCGGAATGCGCCAGCAGGTCCATACGGTCGAGGCCGAGGTGCTCGCGCAGGGCCTCCACGTCGTCGACGAGCCGGTCGCAGCGGTAGGAGGCGGGGTCGTCCGGAATCGCGGACTCCCCGGTGCCCCGAAGGTCCAGCATGATCAACTGCCGATGGGCGGAAAACCCACCGAGGTCGCCCAAGTAGGCGGAGGCCTGCATCGGTCCCCCGGGCAGGCAGACCACGGGAGGCCCGTCTCCGAACACGTGGTACGCAAGCTTGGTTCCGTCGTGCGCGGAGAAGGCAGGCATGGGCCAAGACCCTGCCAGCGGCGTTCCGGCAGGGCAACCGAATTCCCCGACGCAGGTGTACGGCGCATGCACCGCAGCGACGCGGAGCTCAGGCATGCCGGAGTCGCGCGGTCCCGGTCGGCCAACGGCCCGTTGCCGAGGTCCTCGCGGGTGTCTTCGGCCGACAGGCCGTCGGGCGCGACGCGCCGTAGGGCGGTGAGGAGTTCCGCGAGTGCGACGGCGACCCCGAAGGAGTCGGCGAGCGCCTCGCCGTCCGAGCGGCGGGACACCGCCCATCGCCAAGGACAGCCGAAGCCGGGCTCGCCCACCCCCACGGACAACGGGCCGGCCAGGGGCAGGTGCGGGGCGAGCCTGGGCAGCCACATCGCCTCCTTCGCAGCCTGCCGGACGGCCCCGGCCGGGCGCGGCAACCGGACCGACGGGCGGTCGGCCCGCCGCGTGCCGCGGGCGGTCGGGGCCATCACAGGGCGTCGTGGCCCTGCCCCTCGACCGGAGTCCCCGGGCGGGCCAGGGCGGCGGCCGTCAGCCATCCACCGCCTCCGGGGAAGACGCCCGGCACGGTACACAGGCGCGTACCGCGACCGAGCGGGCCATCACAGGGCGTCGCGGACCTGCCCGTCGCGGCGGTTCTGTGCGGCGCGGACCAGGGCGTCGAACAGGCCCTGCTGAGCGGGGTCCTGGTGGGCGGTGTCCTCGGGGTGCCACTGGACGCCGGTGAACCACCCCGCGGCGCCGGGGAGTTCGAGTCCCTCCACCGTGCCGTCGGCGGCCCGGGCGGTGACCGCGAGTCCGGCTCCGGTGCGGTCCACCCGCTGGTGGTGGTAGCAGGAGGCCTCCGTCTTCTCGGCACCGACGGCCTGTTCGAGCCGGGTGCCGCGCTGCACGGCCACCGGGTGCACGAGATGGCGGTGCTCCAGCTCCGGGCCGCCCATGTCCTGCTCCAGGGTGCCCCCGAGGGCGACGTTGACGACCTGCAGCCCGCGGCAGATGGCGAGCAGCGGAAGGCCCAGGTCCAGGGTCCGGCGGGCGACTTCGAGGTCGCAGGCGTCCTGGAGGTCGTCGACGTCGTACACGCTGTCGTGGGTGACGGTCGCGCCGTACCGGTACGGGGCCATGTCCCCTCCGCCCGGGAGCAGGACGCCGTCGAAGCGGGCGAGCCGGGCGGTCACGTCGCAGTCACCGGGGTCGGCCGGATGGATGGTGGCCGGTTCGCCGCCCGCCCGCCACACCGCCTCGACCAGTGCTCGGGCGTTGACCTCGGCGGTATACCGCAGGGCGGAGGTGGTGGCGGAGAAGCGGGCGGGGATGGCGATGAGCGGTCTCACAGCTGGATCCAGGTGGTCTTGAGCTCGGTGTACTTCTCAAGAGCGTGGACGGATTTGTCACGGCCGTTGCCGGACTGCTTCATACCGCCGAAGGGCACGGTCAGATCGCCCTCCTCGTAGCAGTTCACCCAGACCGTGCCGGCCTTCAGGGCGCGCGAGACCCTGTGGGCGGTCGACAGGTCGGAGGTCCACAGCCCCGCGGCGAGCCCGTACTCGGTGGCGTTGGCGAGCGCGACGGCCTCGTCGAGGTCGTCGAAGGTGAGCACGGACAGGACCGGGCCGAAGATCTCCTCGCGGGCCAGCCGCATGCCCGGGTCGACCCGGTCGAAGACGGTGGGCCGCAGGAAGCTGCCTCCGGACTCGACGAGGGTGCGGTCGCCGCCGGCGCGCAGCCGGGCGCCTTCGTCGAGCCCCGAGCCGATGTGCTCCAGGACCCGGCCCAGGTGGCTCTCGCCGACGAGGGCGCCCATCTCGGTGGCCGGGTCGAGCGGGTCGCCGACACGCAGGATCCGGGCACGCTCGATGACGGCCTCGGTGACCTGTTCGGCGATCGAGGAGTGCACCAGCAGCCGGGAGGGGGCGGTGCACATCTCGCCCTGGTTGAAGAAGATGCCCCAGGCCGCGGTGGCCGCGGCCTGCTCCAGGTCGGGGGCGTCGGGCAGGATGATGTTCGGCGACTTGCCGCCCAGCTCCAGCCAGACGCGCTTGAGGTTCGATTCCGCGGCGTAGTGCAGGAAGTGGCGGCCGACGGCCGCGGAGCCGGTGAAGGCCAGTACGTCGACGCCGGGGTGGAGTCCGATGGCCCGTCCGGCGACCGGTCCGTTGCCGTTCACGACGTTGAGTGCGCCGGGCGGCAGTCCGGCCTCGGTGGCGATCCGGGCCAACAGCAGTGCGGACAGCGGGGAGTTCTCGGAGGGCTTGAGCACCACCGTGCAGCCGGCCGCCAGCGCCGGAGCGATCTTCCAGCTCGCGAGCGTCAGCGGGAAGTTCCACGGTACGACGGCACCGACGACCCCGGCCGGCTCGCGGGTGATCAACGCCAGGGCGTCGGGCGCGGTGTGCGGGGACTCGTCGGTGAGCTTGTCGGCCAGTTGCCCGTACCAGCGGAACGTGGTGATGGCGGCACGCAGTTCGATGCCGTACGCGTCGCTGATGGGCTTGCCCATCTCCAGGCTGACGGTCAGTGCCAGCTCTGCGCGCCGCTCTTCGAGCAGGTCGGCGATCCGCAGCAGCACCCGGCCCCGCTCGGCGGGTGTCAGGCGCGGCCACGGTCCGGAGTCGAAGGCCCGCCTCGCTGCGGCGACGGCCGCATCCACCTCGGCTGCGCCTCCGTCGGCGACCTGAGTCAGCACCTGGCCGTCGCACGGCGAGACGACGGGGTAGGTCGCTCCCCCGCCTGGGTCGTCGGCGCCGTCGATGTGATGGGCACCGGGCAGGTCCAGGGACTTGGCGCGGCGCAGCCACTCCTCGTGGGTGGCGTCCAGCATGGGAGACCTCCAGAGAAAACATTTGAAGTCAAACGATATGATCGGGATACGGACCGCCACAAGGGCTCGGCCGGATCGGTCCGACGGGCCCGCGGGATCAGGGAAAGGAGCAGCCGGCGTGCGTGCACTCGTCATCCGGCACGAACACGTGACGGAGCCGGGCCTGGTCGGAGCCCGGCTCATCGAGCGCGGATACGACCTGACCACCGTGACGGTGGTGCCGGAGGACCGGCACCACACACCGAACGTCACCCACGACTTCCCCGGCGCCGACGAGTGGGACGTGATCGTGTCGCTCGGGGCCCCCTGGTCGGTGTACGACGAGGAGGCCGTCGGCAGCTGGATCGGCGGCGAGCTGGCCCTGCTGCGCAAGGCGCATCTGCTCGGCGTCCCGGTGCTGGGCGTCTGCTTCGGCGCCCAGGCCCTGGCCACGGCACTCGGCGGCTCGGTCGAGGCCTCCCCCCGTCCCGAGATCGGCTGGACCGAGGTCGACTCCGACGACCACGGCCTGGTGCCGCCCGGCCCCTGGTTCCAGTGGCACTTCGACCGCTGTGTCCTGCCCCCGGATGCCGAGGAGGTGGCCCGTAACGCCGTGTGCCCACAGGCGTTCCGCATGGGACGCACCCTCGGGGTGCAGTTCCATCCGGAGATCATCACGGCGATGGTCCGTGGGTGGATCGATCTGGGCGGCAGGGAGCAGTGCCGGCGACAGGGCGTGGACCCGGAGGGGCTGCTCGCGCGGAGTCGCGCCATGGAGCCGCAGGCACGCGACAACGCCCGCCGCCTGGTCGACGGCTTCCTCGACCGGGTGGCGAACAACTCCCGCTGAGGGGCGTCCGGCCGGGTCTCACGGTGCGGTCCGGCCTGAGCCGGACCGCACCGGACGCGTCCGTCAGCTCATCCCCGGCCTCCTGGCCCGGGTCAGCCGCGCCGCGGCGACCCCGAGGACGAGGACCACGGGGACGGTCAGCTGGAGCCACAGGGCCGTGGTCCGGTCGCCGCCGATGAGGGTGGTGAAGTTCTGCAGGATCAGCCAGATGGCGGCGGCGATGCCGAGGGCACCCAGAACGGGGGCGATGAGCGTGTTCCAGGGCCGGGTGTCGACGCGCGACCGGCGGAAGAAGAAGACGACGGAGACCGAGGTCAGGAAGTAGAGGAGCATGATCGCCAGGACCGCGACCCCGCTGAGCCAGGAGAAGAGCGTCAGCACCGGGTCCTTGCCCAGCACCGCGAAGGGCATGACCAGCAGCAGCGCGATGACGGTCTGGACGCAGCCGGCCGCCCAGGGAGAGTGGCGCCGGTTGACCGCGGTCAGTCCGTGCGGCAGCAGGCCTTCACGGCCGAGGGAGAACAGATAGCGGTTGGCTGAGTTGTGGAACGCCAGGATTCCGGCGAAGAGCGAGGTGGCCAGCAGGACGGGCAGCACGTCGCCGGCCCAGGCGCCGAACCGGTCGGTGATGGGCGCGAAGACGAACGCCGCGGCATCGCCCGAGCCCAGTGCCTTGCCCGCCTCGGCCGTGGCCTTCGAGGCTCCGTGCGCGGAGATGAGCATCCAGGAGGTGAAGGCGAAGAAGCCGGTGATGACCGCGACCGACAGGTAGGTGGCCCGGGGGACCGTCTTGCGGGGTTCACGGGCCTCCTCGCCGTAGATGGCCGTGGCCTCGAAGCCGAACATCGACGCCACGGCGAACATCAGCGCCACACCCGGAGCGCCTTGGAGCGCGGCGTGCGGGGAGAAGCTGTCGGCGAAGCCGAGTCCCTCGGGCCCACCGCCCTTGACGAAGGTCACGAGCGCGAAGACGAGCAGGATGCTGAACTCCGCCAGCACGAAGACCGCCAGGACCTTGGCACCCATCTCGATCCCCGCGGAACCGAGGACCTGGACGAGGGCCATGGTGACCAGGACCCAGATCCACCATGCCACGTGCACACCGGCGTAGTGCTCGACCAGACCGCTCACCGTGGCCCCGTACAGCCCGTACATGGCGGCCTGGACGGCACAGTAGGCGAAGAGCGCCACGCCGGCGCTGCCGGAGCCGGCCGGGCGGCCCAGCCCCTTGCCGATGTACACGTAGAAGGCGCCGGCGTCCACGACGTGGCGCCCCATGGCGACGAAGCCGACGGAGAACAACAGGACGATGACGCCGGCCGCGAGGTACGCGGCGGGGGCACCGGCTCCGTTGCCGGTGGCGACGGCGATCGGTACGGCCCCCGCGATGCCGGTCAGCGGTGCCTGCGCGGAAAGGACGAAGAAGAGGATGCCCAGAACACCGAGGGAATTGGGCTTGAGCCTGCCGGCCGGGGCGGAATCGTGCGCGGCGCGCGGGGCGACCGCCGTCTGACTGTCCACTCGAATCACCTGCTGGGGACGGGGAGAGAGATTTCGTTTTAGGCCAAACGAGTTGCCTCATAGTGGGCTGGAACTATCCGTCTGGCAAGGGGTTGCGGGCAGATTCCTGGCCGGCGGGCGATTTATCGCAGAGCCGTCATGCGCCGTTGCCGTCGGCGTCCCCGTCGGCGTCGAGGAGCCGGAGCAGGGAGCGCAGCTTCTCCAGGGCGGCGTCGGTGACGTCGGGCTCGCCGAAGACGAGCTGGTGCAGGACGAGGCCGTCCAGCGCGGCAAAGACCAGCCGGGTCAGCGCCCGGTCGGCAGCGTCCGGCAGCATCCGGGACAGCTCTCGCCGGGTGGCGTCGAAGTACTCGTCGTAGAGCGCGCGCAGCTGCGGCAGCAGCTCGGGCCTGCGGCGTGACTCGAGCAGCAGCTCGTACTGGAAGGCCTGGGTGTCCGGATCCGCCGTGACCATGTCCGACAGCCCGGTCGAGAAGTCCGCGACCTTGCCGGTGCCGGGTTCCAGCGCGCTGGTGCTCAGTGAGGTGCGGATCGTATGGGCGAGGGCCTCCTCGATCAGCGCGTCGCGCGAGCCGAAGTGGTGCACGACGAGCCCGTGGGTGACCCCGGCCTCCTCCGCGACGGCCCGGTAGGTGAGCCTGCGCAGACCGCCGCGGGCCACCACGCGCACGGCCGCGTTCAGCAGGGCCTCGCGTCCCTCCCCGTAATGCACACGCTTGCGCGGCCGGCGGCTCTTCGGGGCGTCCGCGGATTCGGTCATGGCTGCGACCCTACCCGCCGTGCGCAGGTCACAGCACTGCCTCGGCTTCCGGGGTACCCGGACGGTGCGCGCCTCACCGGGCGGCTCGGGGCGGGCCCCGGTGCGGCGCGGCATCATGGGCCGGTTCAGCGGCGCGGCGGCCTGATGCCACGGAATTCCCAGTCCCCGCCCAGGGCCGTGGACAGAACCTCCTCCGACTCGGTGGGCTGCGCGCCCACGTCCGTACGGATGGGGGTCGGTCCGGTGACGATGTGGTTGGTGAGCCGGCCCAGGCCCTCGACCTCCACCTCGACCACATCACCGGGCCGGACCGGGCGGGAGTTGGCCGGGGTCCCGGAGAGCAGCACATCGCCGGGGTAGAGGGTGATGGTGCGGGCGATGTCGGCGACGAGGTAGTGCATGTCCCACTTCATCTCGTCGGTCGAACCGTCCTGCACCACCTCGCCGTTGACGTAGGTCCGCAGCCGCTTGCCGCGGAAGTCCCAGTCGGTGACCAGGCCCGGGCCGAGCGGGCAGAGGGTGTCGGAGCCCTTGACGCGGAGCATGGATCCGGCGTCGGTGTCGCGGAAGTCGTGCAGGCCGTAGTCGTTGGCGATGGTGTAGCCCGCGATGTACTCCCCCGCCTCGGCCGGGGCGATGTTCCGGGCGGTCCTGCCGATGACGATGGCGACCTCGCCCTCGTAGTTGAGCCACTTGCAGCCCTCGGGGCGGACGATCGCACCCTTGTGGGAGTTGAGGGACGAGGTCGGTTTGTGGAAGTAGGTCGGGGTGTCGGGCAGAGCGATCTGGAACTCCTCGACCCGGCTGCGGTGGTTGAGGTGGACGGCGATCACCTTGGAGGGCACCACGGGGGGCAGGTGCTGGGCGTCCTCGGTCTTGACGCGGCGTCCGTCCCCGGCGAGGAGTTCGACTCCCTCGACGGTGACCTGGACGGCGGCGCCGTCCAGAAGGATGCGGCGGTACTCGGGCATGAGAGCTCCTGGATCCGACTAGATACGGCTGTGGGGGGTGCGCGGGGCGGCGGGGGCGGGCAGACCGGTGCCGGTCCAGCCCTCGACGGGGCGGTCGAACCACAGGTGGACCTGGCCGGTGCCGACGGAGTTCTCGTACTCGCCGTACTGGCGCGCCTTGGCTGCACAAGCCCGCTCGCCGAGGGCGCCGGCCATCATCAGGTAGTGGAAGAACTTCGCCTCCGGCTTGAACTTCCAGAACTCGTCCATGGTGTCGAGGACCTTGTCGTGGCGGCCCTCCTTGAACCAGGCGATGCGCTCCTCGTCGGCCGCGCGGGCCTGCGGCGTGAAGATGTGGACCGGGTCGCTGGCTTCGTGGTCGCGCAGCTCGCGCAGGGGCCAGAAGGTGTGCGACAGAGCGCCGGAGGCGATCAGCAGCACCCGTCGGCCCGGCGTGGCGGCGATGCCGTCGGCCAGCGCGCGCCCGAGCCTCAGATGGTCCTCCATGTCGCCGGTCTGGCACACGCCGATCGTCACCCACCGCTTGTCGGGCAGGCCCTCACCGAGGTACTTCCAGAGGTTGATGGTGGCGTAGTAGATCGGCAGGTACTCGTCGTCGATGGGGGTGATCCAGGTGCCGTACTTGTCGGCGAACTGGGCCACGTTGTGGGCGAGTTCGGGGTCGCCGGGGAAGTCGTACGGCATCCTGCACATGCCGCGCGGCAGCTCCTCGGAGGTGAACAGCCCGGCCCGGCGCTGCTGTGCGGTGACGACGAACTCGACCGTCGTGGCCCAGTGCGAGTCCAGGACGACAACGGTGTCGTATTCGTTTGCGGCATCCCGCTCGAAGACGTCCTTGCGCAGCTGCCGCAGGCCGGTGACGAGGGTGATCTCCTTGCCCTCGTTCAGCTCCAGGCGGTCGGCCTCGGGCAGCACGATGGTGGGGACGTGGGCGAGCAGACCCGCCCCGACGATCTCACCCATGGTCCTTCCATCCCTTCGGGGCGGTCACGGTGTTCTTCAGGTCGCAGTAGAAGTCGAAGCTCCAGGTGCCGCCCTCGCGCCCGACACCGGAGAGGCGGGAACCGCCGAAGGGCGCCTGGAGGTCGCGTACGAAGAAGCAGTTGACCCAGACGGTGCCGGCCACCAGCTGTGCACTGACGCGCTGGGCGCGGTCGGGGTCACCGGTGGCGATCGTGGCGGCCAGCCCGAAGCGGGTGTCGTTCGCGAGGCGGACGGCTTCCTCCTCGGTGGCGAAGGTCTGCAGGGTCAGCACCGGGCCGAAGACCTCCTCCTGGACGATCTCGGAGTCCTGGGCGACATCGGTGAGCAGCGTCGGCGCGTAGTACTGGCCGTCGCCCGGGTGACCGCCGATGACCGTGCGGGCTCCCGCCTCGATCGCTCGCTGCACGAAGCCGTCGATCTTCTCCAGCTGGCGCGGATGGATGTTGGGGCCGATGTCGGTGGCCGCATCGCGCGGGTCGCCCTGCGTCAGCCGGGCGGCCCTCTCGACGAAGCGGCGGGTGAACTCCTCGGCGATCGACTCCTCCACAAGCAGCCGGGTGCCCGCCAGGCAGACCTGCCCGGCGTTGTCGTACTGTTCCACGGCCAGGTCGACAGCGAGGTCCATCTCGGCGTCGGCGAAGACCAACAGCGGTGACTTGCCCCCGAGTTCGAGGCTGAGGGGGGTGAGGTTCGCGGCGGCCGACTCCGCGATCCGCCGGGCCGTCGGAACGGAGCCGGTGAAGCTGATGCGGCGGACGTCGGGGTGCGAGACCAGGGCGTTGCCCGCCTCGGCGCCGTATCCCTGCACCACGTTGAGGACGCCGGCCGGGAGTCCGGCCTCGGCCGCGATGTCGGCCAGCAGTGAGGCCGTCAGCGGCGACCACTCGGCGGGCTTGAGGATCACTGTGTTGCCGGCGGCGAGGGCCGGGGCGACCTTCCAGGTGGCCAGCATCAGCGGCGCGTTCCACGGGGTGATCAGCACGCAGGGACCGGCCGGGTCCCAGCTGACGTGGTTGGTGTGGCCGCGCCCCGCCGCGGAGCCGCTCGTGTATGTCGTGAAGTCCTCGTGTTCCAGCTGCAGCAGCCAGTCGGCGAAGAACCGGAAGTTCTGGGCGACGCGCGGCATGACGCCCCGCCGGTGCGAGCGCAGGAGGGCCCCGTTGTCGGTGGTCTCGACGATGGCGAGCTCTTCAAGCCGCTTCTCGACACCATCGGCGATGGCGTGCAGGATGCGGGCGCGTTCGGCGCGGGGCGTGGCGGCCCAGCCGGGGAAAGCGGCCTTGGCGGCGGCAACCGCCGCCTCTGCCTCGGCCGCGCCGCCGCGGGCGATCTCGCCGAGCGTGCTGCCGTCGATCGGCGAGACGTCGGAGAACGTCTCGGCGGAGGCGAGGCGCTCGCCGCCGATCCAGTGCCGTGTGTCGACGGCGGTCCCGGCGACGGTGATGGTGTGGTCGGTCATGTCCGGTCTCCAAGTCCTTTCAGATTTCGGGGTGTCACTCGGCGCCGGACGTACCGGACTCCAGCAGCCGGCCGCCGTCCCAGACCACACCGACCTGCCGGTAGTACGCCGCGATGGGCTCCCGGATCTTCAGCCGGGCCAACTCCTCGGTAGGCGCCTCGAACAGCTCCAGCTCCGCGTCACCGACCCATGGCTGACCCCCCTCGAAGGAAGCCGCGCCTGACTCGATCAGTTCGTCGAGCGCGAGGCCCTTGCCCTTCTCGATGGACGGCAGCCAGCGGTGGTGGGCCATGGGGTGGCCGTTGACGAACCCGTTCGTCCCGGACGGCTCCCGCAGGGTGACCACGGCCTGGGCCAGGCGCCGGTCGGCGGCGGCCAGGGTGGCGCCGAAACGGGCTCCCGCCTCGATGCGCGGGGCGGGCCCGTAGGGATGCGGCCGCGTCTGTTGGATCGAACCGAGCTTCTTCGGGTAGCCCTGGTGCAGCCCGCGGGCGATCGCGAAGTCCTTGTCGACCCAGATGTAGACGCAGCGGGAGTAGGTCTGGCCCTTGTACTGGCAGCGGACGACCGCGAAGGCCTCCTTGTACTGGGAGCGCACCGGGTCCAGCAGTTCGTCCCCCGAGGCGGAGCAGGACTGCCAGTCGGCCCAGATCAGCGCGACGGCGCCGGGGTCCTCGTCCGCCAACTCCAGCGGCTCGGGCAGGAGTTCACGCACGCGGACGGGATCGGTGCGGTACTCGACGGTGAGCAGATCACCGGAGTAGCGCCACGGCGGGGAGGGGATCAGCGACGAGGAGCCGGTCGCCGTCTTGGGGGTGAAGTAGCCGCGGACGGTGGTCATGGCGGGTTCCTTAGGCGGTGAGGGCGGGCTGCCTGAGCAGTTCGGCGCGGTAGCGGGCCGCGGCGGACGCGACGGCGTGGCCGCCGAGCGCCACGACGCCGACCAGCCGGCCGCCGGTGTGGTAGCCGACAAGCACGTCCCCGTCCGGGTCGCCGTCCAGGACCCGGGTGTCGTCCCGGCCGAGGGCGGGCGCCCCGAAGGACTGGAGCCGGAACTCGTGCTGGTCGCTCCAGAAGGTGGGCAGCGGGGCGAACGGCGCGGCATCGACGTCCGTGCCGTGGAGATGGGCCACGAGGGCCTTCGCGGCGTGTCTGGCGGTGTCCGTCGGGATCGACCAGTGCTCGACCCTGCGGGGTACTCCGTCGTAGCGGGCGTTGGGAAAGCGGGCGACGTCGCCGACCGCCACCACGTACGGGAAGCCGCCGACCCGTAGATGCTCGTCGGTGAGCACCCCGTCCGACAGGTCGAGGCCGTTGCCGTCGAGCCATTCGGTGTTGGCGACCGAGCCGACCGACTCCACCACCACGTCGGCGGGCACCACGGTTGCGTCGTCGAGCACGACGCCCGTGACGCGGTCCTCGCCCTCGAAGCCGGACACGCCCGTGCCGAGTGCGAAGCGCACCCCGCGTTCCTCGTGGCGTCTGAGCAGTGCGCCGGCGAGCAGGTCGCCGAGCGGCCCCACCATGGGCAGGGGCAGCGGGTCGACGACGGTGACCTCGGCGGCCCCGAGCGCGACGGCGGTGGCGGCGACCTCGCAGCCGATGAACCCGGCACCCACGACGACCACGCGTACGCCCGGCCGGGTCAGCTCCTCGCGCAGGCCCTGCGCGTCGGCGATGGTGCGGACCGTGTGACGGCCGGCGAGGGGTCCGGCGCAGCGCAGTCGGCGCGGGCGCATGCCGGTGGCGACGACCAGACCGTCGAAGGCCAGCTCCTCGCCGTCCTCGAGTACGACTACGCGGTCCGCCGGCCGGGCCGACGCGACCGTCGTGCCCAGGCGCCACTCCACGTCGGCCGCGGACGCCTTCGGCGTGAAGGCCAGTGACGCGAAGGGCGCCCTGCCCGCCAGGACCTCCTTGGACAGCGGGGGCCTGTTGTACGGCATGTGCGGCTCGTCCCCGACCACGGTGACGGTGCCGGTCCAGCCCGCCGCGCGTACCTGCTCGGCGGCTCGCAGGCCCCCCATGGAGGCGCCTGCGACGACGATGCGGGCGCCCACGTCAGCCCTCGATCCGGATGGCCTGCAGCGGACAGACGTCCGCGGCCTCCTCGACCTCGTCGCGCAGGGCGTCGTCCGGGTCGGAGTCGTACACCAGGTGCCCGTCGCCGTCCATCGAGAAGACGTCGGGGGCCGCGAAGACGCACTGGCCGTGGTCCTGGCACTTGTTCATGTCGACGACGACCTTCATGGCCGGTCCTCCTGAGGGGTGAGGGCGTCGGAACGAGGCAACGGGGGTGAGAGGGGCCCGGCCGCCGTCGGACGGGCCCCTCGGCCAAAGGGGTGCGAGGATCCACACCCCCAACTCGTTTGGCTTCAAACAACATAGGAACCCGGCCGGGCGCTGGTCAATAGCTGTCCAGGTGGATAAATTTTTGGGGCCGCCCCCTTGCGGGCTCGCAACACCCGTTCATATCGTTCGGGCTCAAACGAATAGCCCGGGACCGACGGCCTCCTCCCTCCCCGCACCGGGCTCCCGTCTTTTCACGCGCCCGCCCCCGAGCCTCAAAAGCCAGGGGCCCCCACCATCCGCCCAAGGAGACATCGGTGAGCGCTCAGGACACCCCAGACATCCGCCGGCACATCGAGCGGCTCTCCGCCGAGGGCATCGACGTGGTCCGGGTGATCTACCCCGACCTGATCGGCACCGACCGCGCCCGCGACGTCCTGCTCGGCCATCTCCCCTCGGCCTGCGCGCACGGTCTGGCCTTCTGCAAGGCCGTGTACCACACCAGCCCGCAGGGCGACGTGGTCCCCGTCGCCGGAGGACTCGACGCCGGGCTGCCCGACATCACCGTACGGCCGGACCTGGACACACTGGCGGCACTGCCGTGGGAGCCCGGCGTCGCCTCCTGTCTGGGCGAGGTCACCGACCCGGCGACCGGCGGGGTGGCCGTCGAGTCGCCCCGCGATCTGCTGCGGGCCGTCCTGGCCCGGTGCGCCGAGCACGGCCTGCGCCCCGTCGTCGGCCCCGAGCTGGAGTACTTCCTGCTGGAGCCCGCCCCCGGCACGGCCACCGGCTGGCGGCGCGCCCCGGAGACCGTCGGCGCCGTCTACACCGCCGGGCTGCGCGCCGACCCGGGCAACCACCTGCTGCGCACCCTGCGGCAACTGCGCGACCTGGGCCTCGGTGTCGTCACCGGCAACCACGAGTTCGACGGCGGACAGTACGAGATCAATCTGACGCACTCCGACGCCCTGGACGCCGCCGACCGTGCCTTCCGCTTCAAGGCCGCCGTCAAGGAACTGGCCCGCAGGGAGGGCAACCTGGCCACCTTCATGGCCAAGCCCTTCGGCGACGCGGGCGGCTCAGGCTTCCACCTTCACCTGTCCTGCAACGACGCCGAAGGCCGCAACGCCTTCGACGACCCCGCCGGTGCGTACGGACTGTCCGCCACCGCCCGGCACGGCCTCGCGGGCATCCTCGCCCACGCCCCCGCCCTCGCGGCACTGGCCAACCCGACCGTCAACTCCTACAAGCGCTTCGGGCCCGACACCCTTGCCCCCTGGCTGATCGACTGGGGCCTCGACAACCGCAGCGCCATGGTCCGCATCCCACCGGAACGCGGCTCGGGCACCCGCCTGGAACTCCGCCTCGGCGACGCCAGCGCCAACCCCTACCTGCTGATCGCCGGAACCGTCGCCGCCGCGCTGCTCGGCGTCCGGGCGGGGGAGGAACCCCCGGCCCCGCTGGAGGGCTACGGCTACGACACCGCCCGCTCGGCCGTCCTGCCCATGAACCTGCCCGCCGCGCTCGACGCGCTGGAGGCGGACACCGCCCTGACCGAGCTCCTCGGCAAGGACTTCACCACGTCCTTCCTCTCCTACAAGCGCGACGAGGTCGAACGCTTCGGGCGGCACGTCACCGACTGGGAGTTCACCGAGTACGCCTACCACCTCTGAACCCCGAAGCCTCGCCCAGGAGACCACACCCATGACCAGCCGCACCGTCCCGGCCACCCCCGCCACCAGCGCCGACCTGCGCGCCGCCCTCGACGAGCCCCTCCCGCTCGACCAGGTGGACCTGGCGGACCTCGACAACTTCGCCGACGGCATCAAGCCCTGGCGCATGTTCCACACCCTGCGCCACGAGGACCCGGTGCACTGGCAGCCCGAACAGGCGCCCAACTCCGGCTTCTGGGCGGTCACCCGCCATTCCGACATCGCCCGCGTCGACCGCGACGCGGAGACGTTCACCTCGACGAAGTTCGTCAACCTCGAAGAAGTCGACGACGACCAGATCAAGAAGCGCGCCTCCATCCTGGAGATGGACGGTGTCCGGCACCGCGCGCTGCGCAGTGTGATCCAGCGGCAGTTCGGCGCGGGCGTCATCAACAGCTACGGCGACTTCCTGCGCGGCCTGACCGCCAAGACCCTGAACGCGGCCCTGGCCAAGGGCACCTTCGACTTCGTCAAGGAGGTGTCCGCCGACTTCCCCATCAATGTGCTGGCCCGCCTCCTCGACGTGCCGCCGGAGGACAACCAGCAGCTCATCGACTGGGGCAACCGGATCATCGGCAACACCGACCCCGACTACGCCGACGTCCTCCTGCACAGCGCGGAGAGCGAGAAGTACCGCGACCTGCCCTTCCGCTCCCCCGCCTCCATCGAGGTCTTCGAGTACGGCCGTGAACTCGCCCGGCAGCGCCGCGGCAAGGACGGCACCGATCTCGTCTCCAGGCTCGTCAACGAGACCCCGCGCGACGGCGTCCCGCTCTCGCCTCAGGACTTCGACAACTACTTCCTGCTGCTCGTGGTCGCGGGGAACGAGACCACCCGCCACACCATCTCCCACTCCATGCTGGCCCTCCTGCAGCACCCCGAGCAGCTCGCCCGGCTCAAGGACGACCCCTCCCTCATCCCCACCGCGGTCGAGGAGTTCCTGCGCTGGGCCTCCCCCGTCTACCACTTCCGCCGCACCGCCACCCGCGACGTCGAACTCGGCGGCAAGCGGATCAAGGAGGGCGACAAGGTCGTCATGTGGTTCGCCTCCGGCAACCGCGACGAGGAGGTCTTCGGCAATCCGTACGACTTCGACGTCAGCCGGCAGAACAACGACCATGTCACCTTCGGCAAGGGCAGCCCCCATCTGTGCCTCGGCAACCTGCTGGCCCGCACCGAGATCCGCATCATGTTCGAGGAGCTGATCCCGCGCATCGCGGACATCCGTCTGGCCGGCGACGTCCCGCGCGTCCGCTCCAACTTCGTCAACGGCATCAAGAAGCTGCCGGTCGAGGTCACCCTGGCCTGACCTTCCCGCCCCGCGGCCGGCCGCGGGGCGGGGACTCGGGGAGCGGCCGGCCGCGGTTTGGTGCCCGTCACCGGCTGCCCGCCCGGTCGCCGCCTCATGTGCCTGCACGAGGAGATGGCTCATGCCGTTCGGCCCCGTAGAGGGCGGCGATCTCCGCCGCCGTACGGCCGAGTTCCTCGCGCGGCTCCGGGGGCGAGACGACTTCCACGGTCGTACCGAAGGCGGCCCGCATCGTGAATGAACATCAGCAGCGTGCTCGGCTCACCGTGGAGCAGGGCGCCCGGCTGCCGGTACGGATGGCCTGGCTCCCGTACGACGGACCCACCGGGACCTCTGTGTGCGCCGACGGCACCGAGGAAGGAATGCCCCTGCCCTGGCGGCGAGCCCGGTCTCAACAGCGCGGAGGAGCGGCGCGCCGGCTACCGGACGCGCTGCGTTCCGGACTGGAGTTCAGCGCGGTCTTCGCCGGTACGGACATGGTGGGTCGGGCCGGTTCCTCAGTCGTCGTCGAGATGGTCCCGCAGTGCCTGGGAACGCGAGGGGTGGCGGAGACGGCCCTCGTCATGCGCGAGGTGGAGCAGCTCGCCTACGAACCGAACCGCTGAAGAGAATCTGGTTACCTGCTGTTCACCCAAGCGACGTCAGAAGTACGCCTGCAGGGCACCCAATACGGAAGTAGGCGCCTCATTGTCGGATATCGGACACCCGCATCCGAGCAGAGAAGGTCAACCAACATGGGCCAGATTCTTGTAGCCGTGGCCACGAAGATCGGCATCGCGCTCGCCGAGGCGATCATCCTGCGTCTCGTGTGGGAGCTGTGGGCCGCGTTCTCACGCTACCTGAGCCCGGCACCCGCGCCGACCGCGGCCTGACGCGCCGGCGCCCGGCAGCACCACCGCTGCCGCGCGCCGTCGATCGGGTCGTGTCAGGCGTTCTTCCCGGTCGCGCCACGGGCCTCGCCGTTGTGTTCGGCCGACGCCTCGGTGCCGCCGCCGCGCGCTCTGGTGCTGCGCACCAGCCAGGTGGCTCCGCCGACGGCCAGGGCGACCGGCCATTCCAGAGCCCCCGCCACCGCCAGTGCCCCAAGACCTCCGTAGAACACGAGATCCTTGGCCGGCGGCCGGCCGGGCAGCAGTGCGGTCGCCGCTTTGGCCGTGCTCGTCACGTCGCTCCTGGTGAGGTACGGAATCGGCACCGGTGGGTGCAGCGTACGCGTGTGCAGGTGCAGGCCCGCGCCCTCGTACTCGTGGATCTCGGTCCGCGCCGCTTCTCGCTCCTGTGTGGTGCCCGCTGTTCTGGCCATCCCCCAGTCCTCCTTTCACGGAGTCGGTGTGGTGTCCTCTTCAATTCTCGCGCGCTTCACCTGTGTGTGTCCTGTGACCCGATTGAAGCCGCTGTTTCGTGGCTACTCGGGTGAAATCGGCTACTCGTGCAACCAGAGGTGAGTGCCCGACCGCCGGGAGCGGGTGATGCGTTGTGGCACTGCCGGGAGGCGAACTGCTGCGAACCGTCGTGTCATCCGCCGGCGCTGCGCTGCGGGACGGAAAGCGACAACGCGTACGGCACTTCGAAGGACGCGCACACGTCGCCGTACGGGGTCTGCGCGAAGGTGACCTGCCCTTCGCCGCCGCGACGAAGCTCACCGAGGACGTGGAGCGACGGCTTGCCGACCTGCCCGGGGTGACCTGGGCCGTGGCGAACACGGTGCTCGGACACGTCGTCGTCGGCACCGAGGGCCCCTCCGACGCCGAGGAGATCGTGTCGGCCCTGATCGAGGCGGTCGAGGCGGTGGAGGAGGCCCACGGCGTCGAGGTCCCGCTGCCCGATCATCCCCTCTCCGGCGGGGCGGTCCGGCGGGCGTGCGCGGCCATGGCCGCGCACGTGGCGGCCGCCCCCTTGGCCGCCGTGGCCGGCCTGACCGGCCACCCACCACTCCCGGCCTCGGTCGCCGCGCTCGCCCCGTTCGTCGACTCCCATCCCCGGCTGCGGCGTCTGGTGGACCTGGCGGTCGGCGCCGACAACGCCGGGCTGCTCATGGCCGGACTCACGGCCCTGGGCCAAGCGGGCTCCGGAGGTCTCATCGGCGTCGGCGTGGACACCATTCGGCACGCCCTGCGCTTGGTGGAGGCGCATGCGGAGGCTGCCGCCTGGGCAGCGGCCGAGCCGCGCCTCACCGGCAGCGCCGCAGCCGCGGCCCACCACGCGGCACCCCCCGCACCGCCCCGCGAGACACCGCTCGCACAAGGACCGGTCGAGCGGTACGCCGACCGGGCGCCCCTCGTGGCGGCGGTCTCCTTCGCCGGATCGCTCCTGGTCACCCGGCGTCCCACAAGGGCCGTCGGCGGTGCGCTGGCGGCGATCCCCAAGGCACCGCTGCTGGCCCGCGAAGGCTTTGCCTGCGCCTTCTGCCATGGGCTGGCCCGCAGCGGCGTCGTGGTGGCCGAGCCCGACGCGCTGCGCAGGCTGGACCGGATCGGGACCGTGCTCCTCGACACGGACGTCCTGTCCACCGGATCCCATCTCCTGGCCGATCTGATCGCCCTCGACGAGGACGCGCCCGTGGGAGAGCTCGCCGCGAGGGCCCACCGGCTGTTCGACGGTTCCGCACCCGAGAGACTGCACCGGGAGGACGAGTGGGCGCTGGGGCCCGTCGAACGACTGCAGTTGCAGGGACGCACCGGGACACGGGCCCGGGAGCGGCTGCGGCAGGACGGCGCGCGGCTCGTGCTCGGTCTGGCGCACGGACGGCGCCTGCTCGCCGTGATCAGTGTGATGCCGCAGATGCACGACGCGGCCGGTGCCTTCGTCCCCGCCGCCCATGCCGCCGGACTGACCGTCGTGGCCGTGGGTGCACACACCTCCGACCCGGCCGTCCGGGAGGCCGACGCGGTGCGTGACACGGGCGACGGGCTGCTCGGCTCCGTACGGGACCTGCAGCACGACGGCGACGGCGTCCTGCTGATCTCCCGGGACCGTTCCGCGCTCGGGGCGGCGGACGTGGGGGTGGGCATCGCCGAACCGGAGGGGACGCCCGCCTGGGGTGCGGATCTGTACGTGGACGCCGATCCGGCCGCGGCCGTCGTCATCGTGCAGGCGTGCGGCAACGCACGGGAGAGTGCGCGCCGCGGAGTGCGGCTCGCCCAGGCTTCCGCCGCCGTCGGTACGACTGCGGCGCTGGCCGGACGGGCGCGGCGGCCCTCGGCGCGCGGCGTGGCCGCGTTCAACGCGGCGGCCGCCCTCGGCACCGCCGCCGGTGTCTGGTCCGCGGTACGACTGCTGCGGCGCCCCCTGCCCGTGACCGCCGCGTCCCGCCACCCCTGGCATGCGATGGACCCGGCCACCGTGCTCGCCAGGACCAGGAGCAGAGAGGGCGGACTGACGAACGAGGAGGCGCGGGCACGGAGCACCGCCACCGTCGAGCAGGCTCCAACATCGTCGCTCGGCCACGCCTACCTCACCGAGATGGCAAACCCGCTCACGCCCGTCCTCGGCGCCGGAGCGGCCATGTCCGCGTCGGTGGGCGCAGTCCTCGACGCCGTCGTCATCATGGCCGTCACCGCGCTGTCCGGACTCTTCGGCGGCGTGCAGCGCTTCCGGACCGACCGGGCGGTGGCCCTCCTGCGGCGCGAGTCGGCCGTCATGGCGAAGGTGGTACGGGACGGGGCGGAGACCACGCTCCCCGCCCAGAACCTGGACGTGGGCGACGTGGTGAAGCTGAACGCCGGTGACGTCGTACCGGCCGACAGCCGGCTGCTGGAGGCGCATCATGTGGAGGCCGACGAGTCGGCACTCACCGGCGAGTCGCTGCCGGTGGCCAAGGACGTCGCGCCCGTGCTGGCGTCGGAGCTCGCGGACCGTACGTCCATGGTCTACGAGGGCACCACCGTCGCGGCCGGACGTGGCCGCGCGGTCGTCGTCGCGACCGGCACCGCGACCGAGGCCAGCCGGGCCGCGACGGTCGGTCGCGGCGCCGCCCCCGCCGTCGGGGTGGAGCGCAGGCTGGCCCGGATCACCCGCAGCACCCTGCCGGTGGCCCTTGGTTCGGCCGCGGCGGTGATGGCGGCCGGCACGCTGCGCGGGCGCCCGGCCCGGGACACCGTCGGCGCGGGTGTCGGGCTGGCCGTGGCCAGTGTTCCCGAAGGGCTGCCGTTCCTGGTCTCGGCGGCCCAACTCGCCTCCGCCAGAAGGCTTTCCGCACGGGGTGCCCTGGTCAGGGATCCCCGGACGATCGAGGCGGCCGGCCGCACGGACGTCCTGTGCTTCGACAAGACCGGAACCCTCACCCACGGCCGTATCTCCCTCGTTGCCGTCGCGGCCGACGGCAACAGCCGACCCCTCGAAGCACTCGGGGACGAGCAGCGCGCGGTACTCGGCGCGGCGCTGCGGGCGACACCGCGCCCGCACGGCGAAAAGCGGCTCGCACACGCCACCGACGGGGCCGTCACGGACGGTGCCGCGGAGGCGGGCGTGCGCCGTACGACGGGCGCGCCCGGCTGGCGGCGCATCTCCGGCCTGCCGTTCGAGCCGAGCCGCGGCTTCCACGCCACCCTGGGCCACTGCGAAGGTATCCGGATCCTGTCGGTGAAGGGGGCGCCGGAGGAGGTCGTCGAGCGTTGTTCCGGACGCGGCGGCCGGCCGCTGGCCGCGGAGGGCCGCGCAGACATCCTCGACGCCGGGGAGAAACTGGCGGCCGAGGGCCATCGCATCCTCGCGGTCGCCGAACTGCGGGACGCCGCCGACGAGGAGCTCACCGACGAGACCGTGCGGGGGCTCCACTTCCTCGGCTTCCTCGCGTTCGCCGACCGTGTGCGCGGCACCGCCGTCGACGCGGTGCGCCAACTCGCGGACGCGGGAGTGCACATCGTGATGATCACCGGGGACCACCCGGGCACCGCCGGCAAGACGGCCGCCGAACTCGGCGTCCTGGACGGCAGGCGGGTGGTGACCGGTGCCGAACTCGACGACCTGGACGACCGCGCGCTCGACGCGCTGCTGCCCGACGTCGGTGTCGTCGCGCGCGGAACCCCCGTGCACAAGGTCCGCGTCGTGCAGGCGTTCCAACGCCTTGGCCGTACGGTCGCGATGACCGGCGACGGCGCCAACGACGCGCCCGCGATCCGCCTCGCGGACATCGGCATAGCGTTCGGCAAGCGGGCCACCCCGGCGGCGCGGGCGGCGGCCGACCTCGTCGTCACGGACAACCGGCTGGAGACGATACTCGCCGCACTCGTGGAGGGCCGCGCCATGTGGGCCTCGGTACGGCAGGCGCTGGCGATCCTCGTCGGCGGCAATCTCGGAGAGATCGCCTTCACCCTCCTCGGAGCGGCCGCCACCGGATCCTCACCCCTGACGGCACGTCAGCTCCTGCTGGTCAACCTCTTCACGGACCTCGCACCGGCCATGGCCGTCGCCCTGCGCCCGCCCCATCCCGAGGCCGCCGAACGCATGCTCCACGAGGGCCCCGAGGTCTCGCTCGGCACGGCCCTGACCGACGAGACCGTGTGCCGCGCGGTGGCCACCACCCTGGGCGCCACGTCCGGCTGGCTCGCCGCACGGTTCACCGGCCGTGCCACCCGCGCCCGTACCGTCGCCCTGGTCGCGCTCGTGGGCGCGCAGCTCGGCCAGACGCTGCTGGCCGGGGGCCGGAGCGGAGCGATCATCGCCTCCTCGCTGGGCTCCCTGGCCGCTCTGGCGGCCGTCGTCCAGACCCCGTTCCTCAGCCAGTTCTTCGGCTGCACACCCCTCGGCCCCATCGCCTGGGGCATCGCCCTGTCCGCCGCGGCCATGGGGACGCTGAGTTCGCTGTTCCTCCCGGCACTGATCGCCGGCGTCCGCCCCGCCTTCGCCGCGTCATCGGCCGTGAATCCCGTCAACGGACCGCAGCCCGGCGAACACTGACCAAGAGTCGGGCCACGGCAGCAACAAGCCGTGGGGGACGTCAAGATGGGGGCGGCAAGGCGAAAGTCACAATTACGTATCGGACATTCCGCGCTTCAATCTTCACGTGAGGCACACAAATTGGTTAGGTTGGCGTCAGGCCGCAAGACTCCCTCCGGCGAACCTCGCCGGGTCGCGCGGCCTCCGCCGAATCCGGTGCACGACAACTGCACACCCGAGCCGGGGACCCAACCGACCACGGGGTGAATCGGCCCAACTGCCGGACAGGCAGGGGCCGTAGGGCACACCTTCCGGTAACCGCTCGCCCGAACCCGACAGCTGACCCGGCAGGCGGAGCACGGAAGGAGTACGTCCCCATGGCGCCGGAGCAGACCCCGCTCCCCGGAGGCAGCCTCCCCGGCATGCGCAACTCCCGCTTCTCGGGGGACGACGGGGCGAGCCGAGAAGAGGTCCAGCAGCGGATCCGCAACCTCTACGACCGGGCCGAGGACGACAGCGGGACCTACAACGCGACCCGCGTGGCAAACGCAGGCCCGCGTAATCGTGTCACCACCGGCGTCAACATGGAGCGTCGGCGCGCCGATCCCGCCCTCGACGAGGTCGCCAGGCAGTGGTTCGAGGGGGCCCGCAGGAAGCTGGGGCCCACCGTTCCGGCCGCGCTGCCCGCCGACAGAATGCCCGACAGAGTCGACTTGGACCGGCTCGCTCCCCCGGCGAGGCGGCCGGGGAACGAACTCACCGCTGGTGAGCTCAGGACGACGGACCGCCCCCTCCCGGAGCTGACCGCCGGACCGGCCACGGGAACGACCACCGGTGCTCTGGCTGAACTGACCGCCGGGCCCGGGACGGCCTCCAGGCCGCCTGCGGAACTGACAGCCGGCCCCGTGGCCGCGTTGCCGGCCGCCCCTCGGACACGGCCGGAGACCAACCTGGCCCTGCCTGCGCCGGCCGGCGAGTCGCGGCCGTCCAGGTTGAGCACCTCCAAGGAGCAGAACCAGCGGAAGCTCGCCGCGGCCCGGGAGCTGCTGTCCCGGCATGTCGCCCGGATCAGCACGGCACCGGCGGCGATCGAGTCCCGCGCCGTCGAGGACGCCTGGCGCACGTCGGAGGGACAGGCTTTCGGCCTGGGCGACACCGGATGGCAGTCGCAGCAGCCTGCCGCGTTCGGCACGGCCCCGTCGGGCATGTCCGTCGACGCGGGCGCCGCCTTCTCCACGGGGACTTCGCTGCCCACTGCCGCGATGTTCCCCACCGCGGCCCCTTACCCTACGGAGTTGCCCGTCGCCAGCGGGACTTCGCTCCCCGCAGCGGCCCCCTTCCCGACCGAGGCGCCCGTCGCCACCGGGACGCCCTTCCCCACCGCGGCTTTCTTCCCCGCCGAGGCGCCCCTGCCCATCACGGTCCCCTACCCGACCGAGGCACCCGTCGCCACCGGGACGCCGCTCCCCGCCCCGGCTCTCTTCCCGACCGAGGCGCCCGCTGCCGGGACGCCCCTCCCCACCACGGCTCTCTTCCCGACCGAGGCGCCCGCTGCCGGGACGCCCCTCCCCACCACGGCTCCCTTCCCCGCCGAGGCGCCCATCGCCACCGGAGCCCCCCTCCCCACCGGTACCTCCCTCCCGACGGTCCCTCCCGTCCCCACCGAAGCGTTCATCGGCGTCGGCGGTGTGCCGGAGACGGGATACGGCGCCAAGGCCTCGAAGGCTTCCAAGGCACTCGCCTTCGCTCGTGAACAGATCGGCAAACCGTGCGTCTGGGGCGCTGCCGGGCCCGGCTCCTACGACGCCTCCGGTCTCACGCAGGCCGCCTGGAAGGCCGCAGGAGTGGCCCTCCCGCGCGGTGCGCAGGATCAGGCGCGTACCGGCACGCCCATCCCCCTCACCGATATCCAGCCCGGCGACCTGGTCTTCTTCTACGACGACGACCGCCACGTCGGCCTGTGCACCGGCAACGGCATGATGATCCACGCGCCGAGCCCGGGGGCGTACATACGCGAGGAGTCACTCTTCTTCGCCGGGAGCGCGGCCATCCACAGCGCGGCACGGCCCGCGTGAATCCGTCCGCCTTGTCCACGGCTCGCTATCGTCGGCAGTGACGATCATGCCGCGTACGGGGGCGAGCCGTGCGAGGTGCGCGGCGGCGGTGGCGGTGGCCCGGCCTTCGGGTGAGGCGAACCCGGCGTGCAGCTCGTCCAGTGTGTCCCAGTCCAGCCCGGCGACCAGGTAGTAGTAGGGGGATGTGGACCTCGCGGTAGTGCCGGTCGAATTCCCCGGGGTCGGCTGGAGCCAACCCAGCTCACCCCTCGGTACGGCTCGAAGTCCACGCGCACACCATGGCGTACGGGCTGTCGGTCGCAGGACGGCGGGGTTGCGGTCGCCCGATCAGTTCGCTGCCCGTTGCTGTCGCCATGTCTCGTAGTGGTCCAGGAGGGTCTCCTCGACCGGGCGGTAGGTGATGCCCAGTTCGTGCACGCTCCTGCTGTTGTCGACCCGGAACCGGATGCCGAGGTGTTTGCGGATGTAGTCCTGGGTCAGACCGAAGGCCGGGCCCAGGACGCGTACCGGCCAGTGCGGGAGGGCGGTGCGGGGCAGTCGGAGGTCACGCGGGTAACGGGTGCGGATGATGCGTGACATCTCGTGGAAGGAGGTCATCGTCTCCGCCGCGACGATGTAACGGCCCTTCGCCACAGGGTTCTCCGCCGCCGCGATGTGTGCGTCGGCCACGTCCCGCACGTCGCATGTGGTGAAGCTGAAGTCCGGCGCGCCGTAGAAGAAGTAGCCCTTGAACAACTCGTCGAGCAGGAACAGGCTGCCGGACTCCGACGCGGGGGTCAGGGAAGGCCCGAGGATCAGCCCGGGGTTGACGGACACCATGCGCCACCGGTCCTGGGCCGCCTCCGCCGCCCATGCCTCGCGTTCCGCGAGCGTCTTGGCGTAGTGGTAGGGGTTGTTCTCCACCGTGCTCGTGGTGTTGAAGTACTTCTCGGACAGTATCTCGTCGTCCATGCCCTTGACGTCGATGTAGTCGCCGAAGACCGCGCCCACGGTGGAGGTGAAGACCAGCCTGTCCACGGTCGGGGTGCGATCCATGCTCGTCAGCACATTGCGTGTCCCGCGCAGCGCCGGGTCGACCATGTCCCTGTGGCCGTCCTTGATCTTCTCGGGCATGAGGAACGGCGACGCCACGTGGAAGACGACACGGCAGTCGCTCATCGCCTCGTCGAAGGAGCCCTCGGTGAGCAAGTCCGCCTCGAACAGGGCCAGTCGGCCGGGAAACGCCTCCTGCATCTCGCGCAACGGCCGTACCTTGGCTGTGTTCGCGGCGCTGCGCACGGTGGTGTGCACCCGGTAGTCCCGCTCCAGCAGCCGCCGGACCAGATGGCTCCCGACGAACCCGCTGCCGCCGGTCACCAGAACGGTCGTTGCCCCGCCGTCGCCCACGCTGTCACTCCCCGGTCCCGCCCCCGATGTGTCGGACGGCGGAACGATACGCGCCCCGGGGCCGGGTCGGGCATGGTGCGGACGAACGGGAACTGCGGGCTGCCCGAACGGCCGTGCCTCAGGCGGCAGGCATCGGATCAGCTCGCAGCCAATGACCGTCCGTGCTCCAGCCGAGAAGGCGCCGGCCCGTGCCCTCGTCCACCGCGCCGCCCGCCGCGACCTGCCGCAGGCCCGCGAGCGCCGGCGCCAGCCTGGCCGCCACATGGGCGGGGTGGCGGCCGGCCTCCTCGGTCAGCCAGTCCAGGGTGCGCGCCTGCTCCCGAGGAGTGCACAGGGACAGGTGGAACACCATCTGCCGCCATGCATACGCCACGTCCTTGATCGTGCCCAGCGGACGGGGATTGGCGTGCACCCGGGCCGTGAGCCGGCACGCGGTGACGAAGCAGCGGCGGGCCAGGTCCTCCCATCCCGTGGCCGGGTTGATGCCGACCCGGTGGACCAGCGTGGCCAGGTTGTGCGTGGTGAGGATCTGGGCCTGCTCGATCACCGTGCCGTTGGACGCCACGGACCAGGAGGACCGCGCCCCGGACGGGGAGACGCCCGCCCGCTCGGCGCACAGTTTCGCGAAGCCCGGGGAGGTCCTGGCACCGTAGGACCGTGTCTGCGCCTCTCCGGCCTCGACGATCGCCAGATTGCGGACGGCCGCGTAGTCGATGCCGTAGTACCGCTCGTAGAGCGTGCCGCCACCGAGCAGTTCCGCCGCGACCCGCGCCGCGGCGAGGAACTTCGGGCTGAACGTGCCCATGAAGATGTCCGCGGCCAGCTCCTCCACCAGCGGCGCGCCGAGCTCCGCCTGCCGGGCGAGGACGGTCAGTTCCCGGACGAGCGGATTGGGCAGGATCGTGCCCGGGAACGCCTGCACGGCCAGCTCGCCCAGTTGCCGCAGGGCGTTTGCAGACGCCTCGTCCGTCTCTGCGTCCGCGCGCTGGGAGGCCACAGCCCGCACCCAGGGCAGCTCTTCCACCCGTACCTGCCGCTCCAGATCGAGCAGGAGCAGCGAGCGGCGGTTGCGGAAGGCCCGGTAGTTCGCTGCCATCAGGGTCCGCAACGCCTCGTCCGGGTACAGCTGCGCGGTGGTGACGGCGACCAGCTGCGGTACGAGTTCCGCCAGCACCTCCGCGGAGGGCACGACGCCCCGCTCCACGAGGGTGCCGATGGCAGCGCTCAGCGCGCCCTCGACGGCCTGGCGGACGGCGGGCGGGATCACCGCCCCGGCGGGCAGTCCGGTCTCCTCTGCCTCCGCAGCGCTCACGGGGGCGACGAGCGGTGCGATCTCGGCCGCGCCCACGTTCTGCGGAAGACCGGACAGACGGCGCAGCACCAGCTGGGCCAGCGCGTGGTGGGAGGGAAGCGCACTCTGGGCCGCCTGCTGTCGGCGCAGTGCCGTGTGCCGCTCGGACCCGGGCAGACCACGCCGCTCCACCATGGACGCGACGGCGTGCCGCAGCAGCCCGAGCCGGCGCGCGTCCAACGGCCGCCCGGCGACGGTCTTCTCCAGCGCCTCCCGCAGAATCGCGAGGTTCTCCTTGGGGTTCCGGTGCTTCGTGCAGTACGTGTGCTCTGCCGCGAGCCTCGTGTAGCGGCGCAGCAGCCGAGCGCCCCGCTCGTGCCAGCCGTCGTCCGGGGTGCGCGCCAGTACCCGGCCGTCCTCAGTCGTCTGAAGCCAGTGGACGAGCAGGTCGTCGCCGAACGGCTGCCAGACCGCGAGCGCCTCCCGCTGTGTCTCCACGGCCTTGTCGGGTCGCCGCCGTGCCAGCATCTCGCCGGCCTCGGCGACGGTACGCCGGTGCACGGCCGTGGCGTCCGGCGCGGGCCCGACGGAGGGACGGGGTGTGAACCGCAGACGCCCGGCGAACGGCTCCAGTTCCCGGACGAGGTCCAGCGCCGCGTCGACGTTTCCCGCACGCGCCAGCCAGGCCACGGTGAGCAGCGCGGCCTCTTCGGGAACGGTCACCTCGTACCGCCCGCTGTCCAGCAGCCCGGACAGCCGGTCGAGACCGTCCTCGGTGTGCCAGTACGCGAACAGCGCCCGTCGGTCCTCGCTCGCCCCGGCCCGGCGCGCCGCCTCCGCTTCGTACTCCAGCAGCGGTCCTCCGGCGCTCGCCGCCCCGGTGGCGAACCCGCCCCGGACCACCTCGGGCGTCACCCAGGCCGGCAGCCCGGCCACCGGCGTACGCGATCCGACAGCAAGGCGCCCGCCGGCCATTCCGGCGAGCACGGCCCGCCACTGGCGCCCGCGATCCTCCGCCCGGCGCCGGGTCCCGGGGTCCTCGTGTGTGAGCGCGGTGGTGACGGCCTTGGCCAGCTGGGCCAGCGCGTAGGGGGAGCCTCCGCTGCCCATGAGGTGCTGCTTGTCAGCGTCGTCGTTCATAAGCCGACGTGGCGGGTTCTGCCCCCGCGCCCTCCGGGTCCAGAGCCCGGTGCTCTACTGCTGAGCTACACGCCGATGAGCCGACGCTAGACGGCGCGGGGTCGGCCCTACAACCGGTTATCGCTCGCCGCTTCTCCGTGGTTTCCCGTCGCCCGGGCGCCTCTCGGCGCCGACATGCGGCGGGCGGCTTCGCGTAGGAGCGTGGGGGTGTGCGAAGCATGCCTGCCCCACGGCCCCGCCGGGAAGGAGAACGACGGAGCTGGCTGCGCGGGGCGCCGCCCCCGCGATGGGTGCGCATCCTGCCCGCGGCCCTGACGGTGGCGGTGATCGTCGCCACCCTGGTCAGCCCCGATCCGCTCGACATCGGATTCCTGCTCGGCGCGATACCGCCCCTGGCCGTGCTCTCCTACGGGCCCGTGGCGACCGCCCTCCTCGGTGCCGTCGTCATCGTCCTGCAGCACGCCCACGCCTTCCGCCTGGACCACCCCGGCAACACCGACACGCTCACCATCAGCTTCGTCGCCCTGCTGAGTGTGTTCGTGTCGTATGTGCGCAGCCGCCGCGACGCCCAGCTCGACTTCGAACGCACCGTCGCCGAAGCGGCCCAGCACGCCGTCGTCCCCCCGCTTCCGGAGCATGTCGGGCCGGTCCACTGCGCCGGCCTGTACCGCGCCGCACAGCGCGGGACGATCGTCGGCGGCGACTTCTTCGATGTGCGTGAGAGTCCCTTCGGAGTACGGGCGCTCATGGGCGACGTACAAGGCCACGGACTGTCGGCCGTCGCGACCGTGGCCTCGCTGCTCGGCACCTTCCGGGAAGCCGTGCTCGACCAGCCGGACCTGCCGGCCCTCGCGGCCCGCCTCGACCGCAGACTCGTGGTGGACTCGTCGGAGGCCGAGAACTCCGAACTGTTCGCGACCGTGGCGCTGCTCGAGTTCACCCCGGACGCCCGCACGGTGCGGATCATCGCCTGCGGCAGTCCGCCGCCCGTGCTGCTCCAGGACGGCAAGGCCACGGAGGTCCGGGTCACACCGGGTACGCCCCTGGGGCTCGGCCTGTGCCGGGAGGGTGCGTACGACGAGGTCGCCCGGCCTCTTCAGCGTGGCGACCGGCTGTTTCTGGCCTCCGACGGCATCTGGGAGGCCCGGGACTCCTCGGGCGCGTTCTACCCCCTGCTCGACCGGCTGCCTCATCTGACCGCGGACGGTCTCGACACCACGAACGAGCATGTCTGGACGGATCTGGTACGTCACTGCGGCACCATTCGCGACGATGTCACGATGCTCCTGCTCGTCCCCGAGCTTCGGGGCGACGGGTGAGTGGGCCTGCTCATAAGGCGAGCTACGACTGGGTTATAAGGCGGGCTGCGACCGGTCATAAGGCGGGCTTATGAGGTCATAGATGAGACCCGCGTACCAGGTAAGGTTTGCCTTAGTTTAAAGTTCCGTTCGAGCCGCCTGTCACCGCTCGAAGGGAACCTGATCATGCCCCGCCCCCTGCGGGTAGCCATCGTCGGAGCCGGCCCCGCCGGGATCTACGCCGCCGACGCACTGCTGAAGTCCGAGGTGGCCGCCGAGCCCGGTGTGTCCATCGACATCTTCGAGCGGATGCCGGCACCGTTCGGCCTCATCCGTTACGGCGTCGCGCCCGACCATCCGCGGATCAAGGGCATCATCACAGCCCTCCACCAGGTGCTCGACAAGCCGCAGATCCGCCTGTTCGGCAACGTCGACTACCCGTCCGACATCAGTCTGGACGATCTGCGCACGTTCTACGACGCCGTGATCTTCTCCACGGGCGCAACGGCCGACCGGGCCCTTGACATACCCGGCATCGACCTCGACGGCTCCTACGGCGCGGCGGACTTCGTCTCCTGGTACGACGGACACCCGGACGTGCCCCGCACCTGGCCGCTGGAGGCGGAGAAGGTCGCCGTTCTCGGCGTCGGCAACGTCGCTCTCGACGTGGCCCGCATCCTGGCCAAGACGGCGGACGAGCTGCTGCCCACCGAGATACCGCCGAACGTCTACGCCGACCTCAAGGCCAACAAGGCCCTGGAGATCCATGTCTTCGGCCGCCGGGGTCCGGCGCAGGCGAAGTTCAGCCCGATGGAGCTGCGGGAGCTGGACCACTCCCCCAGCATCGAGGTCATCGTCGATCCCGAGGACATCGACTACGACGAGGGCTCGATCGCGACCCGGCGCGGCAACAAGCAGGCCGACATGGTCGCCAAGACGCTGGAGAACTGGGCCATCCGGGACGTCGGCGACCGGCCGCACAAGCTGTTCCTGCACTTCTTCGAGTCGCCGGCCGAGGTCCTCGGCGAGGACGGGAAGGTCGTCGGCCTGCGCACCGAGCGCACGGCCCTCGACGGCTCGGGCAACGTCAAGGGCACCGGTACATTCCGGGACTGGGACGTCACCGCGGTCTACCGCGCCGTCGGCTACCTGTCCGACGAACTGCCCAAGCTGCCCTGGGACATCGAGTCGGGAACCGTGCCGGACGAGGGCGGACGGGTCATCGAGGAAAGCGGTGAGCACCTGCAGTCCACGTATGTGACGGGCTGGATCCGCCGCGGCCCCGTGGGCCTGATCGGCCACACCAAGGGCGACGCCAACGAGACGGTGGCCAACCTGCTGGACGACCACGCGAACGGCCGTCTCCACACGCCCGCATCCCCCGCGCCCGAGGCCGTGGACGCGTTCCTCACCGAGCGGAACGTCCGCTTCACCACCTGGGACGGCTGGTACCGCCTCGACGCCGCGGAGAAGGCGCTCGGCGAACCGCAGGGCCGTGAGCGTGTGAAGATCGTCGAGCGTGAGGACATGCTCAGGGCGAGCGGCGCGTAGCCCTGCCTGCGCCGCCGACACCCGTGGTGACGGGTGCCGGCGGCGGTCGTCAGGCGTTCGGGTCGAATGCGATGCCGGACGGCTCGGCCTTCTCCAGATGGGAGTTGAAGCTGCCGTCCTTCAGTCCGAAGTGGGCGCTGCCGAAGTCGGCCTGGCTCAGTTTGCCGCGCAGTCCCGCGGGATAGCCGTTCCAGCCGACCAGCGCGGGGAACTGCCAGGTGTGGTAGTGGTTCTCCGGCGGCTCGTCTTTGCCATTGGCGGGGCGGAAGCAGTGCGTGCCGATCCCGTCCTTGTGGTACACGATCTTGGGGTGGGTTCCGTCCCAGCGGATCTGGTCACGGCTGTAGATGTTGAAGTTGCCGTGGGCGGACGTGGAGACGTACTGGGCCTGGTTGTTCTGCACCCACACGACCACATGCTCCCAGTCGTGCCGGTGTCCGCCGAGGCTGATGCCGGGCAGCGCCTGGTCCTTCTCGAAGTACAGACCATAAATGATGGCGCACCAGCCGTTGTTGCACTTGTAACGGGAGTAGCCGTTGGTGTTGTCGAGGTCCGAGGCGTCGTGGCAGTTGCCGTTGAGCGCCCCCGTCGGCTTGAGGCCGCCGTTGAGGGTTCCGTCGGGGCCGATGGCGGGGGTCGGGTAACAGCCGTCCGTGTCGTAGTCGTAGGCCGGCTGGAACGTCTGCTCCAGACCGTCCGCGTTCGCGGGCAGGGCTCGGGGCGGGGCGGCCAGCGCGACGCCCGGGAAGGCGACGACCAGTGCGAGGGCACTGCCCAGGACGAGCGACACTCTGCGGATGCGCGGGGACTTCGGCTTCAACTGCGCTCTCCTCATCGACAGCGTGGAGGGTTGAGCAGCAAGATTGGCATGTGCAGTTCAATCCAGCCAGACGCTGCACCGAACTGTCGCTTTCCAACAGGGCCCCGGCGACGGCCCGCCCTGGCATGCTGCCTCCATGCCCACCCCCATGCGCCCACGCCCCGCCGCCCCCGCACCGATACCCTCCTCGGGGCGGGTCGACGGTCTGCGTATCCAGGCGCGCCATGTGGACCAGGACGTGCGTGGCGCGGGACGCGTGCTGCGGGACGTGTCCTTCGATGCCGACCCGGGCCGGCTCACCGTGATCGTCGGCAGCAGTGGGGCGGGCAAGAGCGTGCTGCTGCAGACGCTCGCCGGGCTGCGTGCGCCTGCCGAAGGGACGGTGGTGCACGACGGTGTGCCACCGGGGCGGCCGGGACCCCGCTTCGGATTCGTGCCGCAGGACGACATCATCCACCGCGAACTGCCGTTGCGGCGGACCTTGTTGTACGCGGCGGGACTGCGGCTGATGCCCGCCGCACCGGCCCGGGAGGCCGACGGACGCGTGGACCTCGTACTGAACGCGCTCGGGCTGACCGACCGGGCCGGCACGCCTGTGGGCGCCCTCAGCGGCGGAGAGCGCAAACGGGCCAGTATCGCGGCCGAGTTGCTCACCCGGCCCCGGGTCCTCTTCCTGGACGAGCCGACCTCGGGACTGGATCCGGTGACCGCCGCCGGTCTGCTGGGCACGCTGCGCGCGCTCGCCGAGGAGGGCACCACCGTCGTGCTGACCACGCACGCCCTCGCCGATCTGCCCCGCTGCGACCGGATCGTCTTTCTCTCCCCCGGTGGTGAGCTCGCCTTCACCGGCGAACCGGAGGCCCTGTGCGGGGCGTTCGGCGTCGGCACGGTCGAGGAGGTGTACGAGGCCGTGGCCGGTGGCCGACGTGCGCGGGACGCGGAACCGCCGAGCGCTGCCGACGCTCCGGACGCCTCGGCCGAGCCCGTCGTGACCCCCTCGTGGCCGCGGCCCGGTGCCGTGCGTCAGTGGCTGCTGCTGACCCGCCGGGGCAGCGCCCTGTTGTGGCGGGGCCGGCTCACCGCCGCCGTGCTGGCCGGTTCGCCGGTGATGATCGTGGCGATGTTCGCGGTGCTCTTCCGGTCGGGTGCGTTCGACCCGGCGTCCCCCGATCCGGGTACCACCGCGATGATCATGTTCTGGATCGCGTTCAGCGCGTTCTTCTTCGGGCTGACCTACGGACTGCTCCAGATCTGCACGGAGCTTCCCGTGCTGCGCCGGGAGTGGATCGCCGGCGTGCGGATCGGCCCGTACCTGGCGTCCAAGCTCACCACGATGCTGCCGCTGCTGGCGGTCGCGGACGGGCTTCTGCTGGTCGTGCTGCGCGCCCTGGACCGGCTGCCGGCGGCAGCCTGGGGGGTGTACGGCTCACTGTTCGCCTCCAGTGTCCTTGCCTCGGCGGCCGCCCTCGCACTGGGTCTGCTCGCCTCGGCCGCGGTGACCGAACCGGGGCAGGCGACGCTGATGCTGCCGTTGCTGTGCTTTCCGCAGGTGCTGTTCTCGGGGGCGTTCGTGCCGGTGCCGCGGATGCCGGTGGGGGGCCGGGCCCTCAGCTGGGCCATGACCAACCGCTGGGCGTTCGAGGCTCTGGGCAGCGGGGTCGGCCTGGATCCACTGTGGCGCAGGGACGCCTCTGCGCTGGGGCCCGGGCTGCTGCGCTCGTACGGCGGCACCTTCGCGCATCCGGCGAGCCGCGGCTGGTCGGTCCTCGCCGGGTTCGCGCTCCTCTTCCTCGCCGTCACCTGGGCCGTCCTCGCCCGCAAGTGCCGGGACGGGGCCGCCGGGAGCCGCGCGAAAGGCTGAGGTGCACTCCGGCCGGAGCAGTCCCGCGCGACAGGCGGCCGTGCGCGTACGAGGGTGGAGTGCATGACCGAGGAGATCACCGCGCTGACCGGCCGGGAACCGCCACCGGTACGGGACTGGATCTCGCACGAGCTGGACGGGACGGTCTTCGACCCGTTTCTCGCGGAACTGATGCGCGAAGGCCCGCTGACGCGTATCCGCCTTCCCCACGGAGAGGGCTGGGCGTGGCTGGCGACGCGTCATGACGACGTCAAGAGGATCACGAACGATCCGCGGTTCAGCCGGGCGGAGGTGGTCGACCGTCAGGTGACCCGGCTCGCCCCGCACTTCAAGCCCCGGCCCGGCTCGCTCGCCTTCGCCGACCAGCCGGACCACAACCGGCTGCGCAGCACGGTGGCGGGCGCGTTCACCATGGGGGCGATGAAACGGCTGCGCCCGCGCGCGCAGGAGATCCTCGACGGCCTGATGAAGGAGGTGGTGCGGGAGGGTCCGCCCGCCGACCTCATCGAGCGCGTCCTCGAACCGTTTCCGATCTCCGTGGTGAGCGAGGTCATGGGGGTGCCCGCGGCCGACCGGGAACAGGTGCACGCCTGGACCAGGCAGATCATCTCCACCTCGGGCGGAGCCGAGGCCGCTGAACGTGCCAAGCAGGGCATGTACGGATGGATCACGGAGACGATCCGGGCGCGCAGCGGCAGCGCCGGTGATGACGTCCTGTCCCTGCTGGGGGCAGCGGTGGGCCGGGGCGAGATCAGCGAGGAGGAGGCGGTCGGTCTCGCGGGCCCGCTGCAGATCGGCGGGGAGGCTGTCACCCACAACTGCGGACAGATGCTGTTCCTGTTGCTCACCCGCCCCGAACTGCTCGAACGGCTGCGTGCCCGGCCCGATTTGTGGGATGCCGCACTCGACGAACTGCTGCGCTGGATCCCGCACCGCACCGCGGTCGGTCTGGCGCGCATCGCGCTCGAGGACGTCGACCTGCACGGGCTGCGCATCCAGGCAGGCGATCCCGTCTACGTCTCCTATCTGGCCGCCAACCGCGACCCGGACGTCTACCCCGACCCCGACGGCATCGTTGTGGACCGTGACCCCAACCCGCATCTCGCGTTCGGCAACGGACCCCACTACTGCACCGGGGCCCTACTCGCCCGGCTGCAGATCGAACTCCTCCTGCACACACTGCTCGACCGCCTGCCGGGACTGCGCCTCGCCGTCCCCGCCGAGCGCGTGCCCTGGCGCCGGCAGACGATGATCCGCGGTCCGCAGGCACTGCCCGCCACCTGGGGGTGACGCCGTGCGGGCGTACATCACCGGGTGTACGCCCATTCAGCCCCCAGGTGCAGGGAGCACCCCGGAAACGTCGCTCCACGGGCTGTCGATTCGGGTACGAGCGGGTCCTAGCGTGAAGCGCGTCCGGCTGCACACGGACTCCGGTTTCCCTTTCTACGAGGACACTTCATGATCGAGGCCCATTCCCTCACCAAACGCTACGGTGAGCGCATCGCCGTGGAAGATCTCAGTTTCACCGTGCGTCCCGGCACCGTGACCGGGTTCCTCGGACCGAACGGGGCCGGCAAGTCCACCACCATGAGGATGCTCCTCGGCCTGGACGCGCCCACCTCCGGCCGTGCCGTGGTCAACGGCAAGAACTACGCCGAGCACCGGGCGCCGCTGCACGAGGTGGGGGCGATGCTGGAGGCCCGGGCCATCCACACCGGGCGCAGCGCGTACAACCATCTGCTGGCCCTCGCCGCGACCCACGGGATCTCCGCGCGCCGGGTGAACGAGGTGATCGACCTCGTCGGGCTGCGCGCCGTGGCGAAAAAGCGGGTCGGCGGCTTCTCGCTGGGCATGGGGCAGCGGCTGGGCATCGCCAGTGCGCTGCTGGGCGACCCGGCGACCGTGATCCTCGACGAGCCGGTCAACGGCCTCGACCCCGAGGGGATCCTCTGGATCCGCAATCTGCTCAAGGGGCTCGCCGCCGAGGGACGTACGGTCCTGGTGTCGTCGCACCTCATGTCGGAGATGGCGCTGACCGCCGAGCACCTGATCGTGATCGGGCGCGGGCGGCTGATCGCGGACACGTCGGTGGCCGAGTTCACCGCACAGGCCGCCGGGGATCTGGTGCGAGTCCGCACCGAGGAGGCGGAGAAGCTGCGCGGCCTGCTGGCCGGCCCGGACGTGACCATCACCTCGCAGGAGCCGGGTGTGCTGTCCGTGACCGGGCTCAGCAGCGAGCGGATCGGGCGGATCGCGGCCGACAACGACGTCGCACTGGCCGAACTGACGCCGCAGCAGGCGTCGCTGGAAGAGGCGTTCATGGAGCTGACCCGGGACGCGGTGGAGTACCAGGCACCGGCGGCGCAGCTCGTCGGCGCGGGCGGGGAAGGGCGTGCGGCATGACGACGGCAACGGTGATTCCCGAGGCGGAGCGGGGCGAGGTCACACAACTGCGGGTGATCCACTCCGAATGGATCAAGCTGCGGTCGCTGAGGTCCACGCTGTTCACGCTGCTCGCCGCGGTCGTCGCGATGATCGGTCTGGGCTTCCTGTTCAGCTACTTCACCGCCGACCGCTGGTCGCACCTGCCGCCGGAGGAGCGGCTGAACTTCGACCCCACTCTGGTCAGTCTGCGCGGCTTCTATCTGGCCCAGCTGGCCGTCGGCGTCCTGGGTGTCCTGGTGATCAGCGGTGAGTACGCGACCGGAATGATCCGCGCCTCGTTGTCCGCGGTACCGCGCCGCCTTCCCGTGCTCTGGGCCAAGGCCCTGGTGTTCGCGGCGGTGGCGTGGGCGCTGATGACGATCGCCTCGCTGGTCGCGTTCCTCGTGGGGCAGGCCGCCCTGTCGAGCCATCATCTGGGGACGTCGCTGAGCGCCCCGGGCGTACTGCGCGCCGTGCTCGGCGCCGGTCTGTATCTGACGGTCGTGGGCCTGGTCGGGGTGGCGTTCGGCGCGCTGATCCGCAACACGGCGGGCGGCATCGCCACCGTCTTCGGTGTGCTGCTGGTGCTTCCGGTGCTCGCCGAGGCGCTGCCGTCGTCGTGGTTCGACGCGATCAACAAGTACCTGCCGAGCACGGCGGGGCAGGGCCTCATCCACATCCACCAGGAGCCGCATACCCTGGCGCCATGGACCGGATTCGCGGTGTTCTGCCTGTACGCGCTGGTGGCGCTGGCCGGTGCCGGGGTGGCGCTCAAGCGACGGGACGCCTGATGGCGTCCGTCGGCCGGAGCGTCCTCCCCGTCGCGGGCGGTCGCCGGGTACGTGGATGACGTACGCACCGCCCGCCGCCCTGCGGCGCAGCTCGGAGTCGTGGCGCGCCCTCGC